>JAHJPT010000002.1 GCA_018819685.1 Alphaproteobacteria bacterium | reverse complement strand
GCTCAAGATCGGCCTGCCGATCACGATGAAGCACGAGCCCGACCACACCCATCTCCAGCGCGCCGATCTCTACAAGCCGATTGCCTATCCCAAGCCCGACGGCGTGCTGAGCTTCGACCGGCTGACCAATGTCGCCTTCAGCTACACCAACCACGCCGAGAACCAGCCGGTCCACCTCAAGGTCTGCGACATGGAGCTGCAGCGCCGCAGCGAGCTGGAGGTCTTCGCGGGCCCCTCGACCCGCTATTGCCCCGCGGGCGTCTACGAATGGGTGCTGGAGGACGGCAAGGAGCCGGTCTTCGTGATCAATTCGCAGAACTGCGTCCACTGCAAGACCTGCGACATCAAGGATCCCAACCAGAACATCGAATGGGTTACCCCCGAAGGCGGCGGCGGGCCGAACTATCCGAATATGTGAGGCGGGTCCGGTCCCACTCCTTCGGGCGAAATTCTGCGATGCCTGGGGGCACCGGTAGCTAGGAGCGAGTTGATGGCGCGCGTTCTAATCGGTCTATCGGCGCTGCTGATCGTCAGCGTCTGCGGAGCGGCCCTTGCTCAGCCAAGCAAGAGCGACAGCGCACCCGCCGCCAAAGAAGTACCGAAAATCGAACGGGAGGGCGTCTGGCAACCCACCCCTGGCGGCACTCAAGTGCCGCTGTGGGCCGAGGATGTCGTTCTGGCAAAGCCGGACTCCGGCGACCATCCCGAGACGACCGGCAACGGCTCCCCCCTCGTCGGTGGCAGGAAATGGCATTGGGCGACCTATGTTACCCGGCCGACCATGACCATCTACCGGCCCAAGGGGACCAACACCGGCACGACCGTCCTGGTTCTTCCCGGCGGCGGCTTCTACGCCGTGGCGACCGATCTGGAAGGCACCGAGATCTGCGACTGGGTGGTCGCGCAGGGCATGACCTGCGTCTTGCTGAAATACCGCTCGCCGCAGGTCTGGCCCAAGAAAGACGGTGTCGGGCAGCGCCCCGAGATGCTCTTGCCGCTCCAAGACGCGCAGCGTGCGATGGGCTTGCTCCGGCACCGAGCTTCCGAATACGATATCGATCCGCACAGGATCGGCGTCATCGGGTTTTCTGCCGGCGGCTACCTCGCCGCGAATATGAGCAATACCGACGAGCGCACCTATCCGCTGGCCGACGCTGCCGACCGCCAGTCTCCGCTGCCCGATTTCGCGATCATCGCCTACACTGCGCGGCTCTGGGAAGAGAGCGACGACAAGACCGACCTCACTCTGGCGCCTTGGGTGGAGATCAGCGCGCAAGCGCCGCCGACATTGCTGATCCATGCGATGGACGACCGGGTCGACAATATCCGCCACCCGATGGCTTACGCTTTGGCCCTGAAAGAGGCAGGAGTAAGGGTGGACATGCGGATTTATGCCGAGGGCGGTCATGCGTTCGGCCTGCGACCGACCGAGCATCCGATCACGACGCAGTGGCCGGGACACGTCGAGCAATGGCTGCGCAACATCGGAATGCTCTAAAAGCGCGCGAAGCCGCTCTGCCAAGCGCGTTGGGCGAAGCTGCGGCTTCGGAAACCACCCACCTGAAGACAATCCGGCCCGCCGTTGCTAGGGCGCACCGATGATCCGCGAAACCGCCTACGCCAAGATCAACCTCGCGCTGCACATCCGGGCACGGCGCGAGGATGGTTATCACGAGCTCGAGACGCTGTTCGCCTTCGTCGATGCCGGCGATGTGCTGACGGCGCGTGCGGCCGAGGCGGACACGCTGGAGCAATATGGCGAATTTGCCGGCGAGCTCGGCACCCCCTTCGGCAATCTGGTGATCCAGGCGCTCGGCGCTCTGCCGCGCCCTGGCGGCCTAGCGATCCAGCTCGAGAAGAACCTGCCGGTCGCCGCGGGGCTGGGGGGCGGCTCGGCGGATGCCGGGGCGGTGTTCCGGATCGTGCGCGAACGCTTCGGTCTGCCCGAGGACTGGCGCGAGCGCGCCGCGAAACTGGGCGCCGATGTCCCGGCCTGCGTCGAAAGCCGGACCTGCATCGGGCGGGGGACCGGAACCGAACTCGAAGCACTCGCCGACGACAGCCTTGCCGGTGTTCATGTGTTGCTGGTCAATCCGCGTGTGGCGCTGACCACCGGGCCAGTGTTCGCGGGATGGGACGGCGTGGATCGTGGGCCGCTCCCAAAAGGGTCGGCGCGCGCAATCGCGCTGGCGGGACGCAACGATCTGACCAAGCCCGCATTTCGGTTGTGCCCGGTCATCGCCGACGTCCTCGCGGCACTCGAAAACACCGTGCCGGTGCTGGTCCGCATGTCGGGCTCGGGTGCGACATGCTTCGGGCTCTACGACAGTGAGGAAGCGCGCGATGCCGCCTCCGAAACAAT
>JAHJPT010000157.1 GCA_018819685.1 Alphaproteobacteria bacterium | reverse complement strand
TTCTCCGACGCGGCCACCGTCTTGCCGGACATCACCGCGATAGAGGATGCCGCCGAGGAAGGTGCCCGTGCAGAGGATCACGCGCTCGGCGGCCAACGTGGAACCATCGGCCAGGTCTATGCCGACCACTCGTCCGCCGCTTAGCCTCAGAGCCGCTACCTCGCCCGCGATCATCTCGATGTCGCCCTGCACCGGAAGCATCCGCTGGATCGCCGCGCGGAACAGCACCCGGTCGGCCTGGACGCGTGGACCCCAGACCGCGCTTCCCTTCGAGCGGTTGAGCATGCGGTAATGGATCGCCGCGGCGTCCGCCGCGCGCCCCATCAGCCCGTCGAGCGCATCGATTTCGCGGACCAAATGGCCCTTGCCGATACCCCCGATTGCGGGATTGCAGCTCATCGCCCCGACCGTCGCGAGATCGAAAGTGACCAGGGCCACCCGCGCGCCCATGCGCGCCGCGACCGCCGCCGCTTCGACTCCGGCGTGTCCGCCGCCCACCACGATGATATCGAATTGCGCCATCTGCTGGCGGATTAGTCGAGCAAAAGCCTCAGGTCAAAGCGCGTGTTTCACGTGAAACATCACTTGCCGATGCAGAACCTCCCGAACAGCGCATCGAGCATGTCCTCGGTCGATGCTCGGCCGAGCAGCCGATCGAAAGAAATCCGCGCCTGCCGCAGGTTCTCACCGATGATCAGCAGGTCGGTGCCCGGTGCGATCACTCCAAGCGCCGTGGCCGCCTCGCCCACCCGCTCGCGCTGCTGCGCATTGAGCGCTGCGGCGCCCGGCTTCGGCAGCAGCCCCCGAGCCCGGGCAATCAAATCTTCTTCGAGCTCGGCGAGCCCCATTCCGGTTACAGCCGAAACTACATGGTCGGGCGCCTGCTTGCCCGGGTCCCCGGTCTCGTCGGCGCGCGACTGGATCTCCAGCGCGCCCGCCGGACCATCGCCCTCACCACCGAGCCACAACACGATATCGGCCCGCTCGAGCTGCTCGCGCGCGCGGTCCATGCCGATCGCCTCGATCGTATCGCCGTCGGCCTCGTGCAGCCCCGCGGTATCGACCAGCAGGAAGGGGACCCCGCCAAAGGCCACCGGACGCTCGATAACGTCGCGGGTGGTCCCGGCGACCGGCGAGGTGATGGCCGCAGCTTCGCGGACCAAAACGTTGAAAAGCGTCGATTTACCGGCATTCGGTGGCCCTGCGAGAACCACCCTGACGCCGTCGCGCAGCCGTTCGACTCCCGGGCGCGCGAGCCACTCGCCCATCGTGCCCACCAGCGCAGAGACTTCGCCGTAGAAGCTCTCGGGCAAATCCCCGACATCGTCCTCGTCGGCAAAATCCAGACTCGCCTCGACCTGCGCGCCAAGATGGAGAACCGCAGCGCGCCAGCTTTCGACCTGCCCCGAGATCGCGCCGCCCAGCGCTGCCTGCGCCGAACGGCGCTGCAATTCGGTTTCAGCCGCAAGCAGATCGGCCAGGCCCTCGGCTTCGGCGAGATCGATGCGTCCATTGGAAAAGGCGCGGCGGGTGAACTCGCCAGGCTCTGCCTTGCGCAAGCCCTCGAGCTTGCCCAACTCGCGCTCCACCGCAGCGAGCACCGCCCTGCCCCCATGACAGTGAAACTCGGCGAGATCCTCGCCGGTGGCGGTCGCAGGGCCGGGAAACCACAGCACCAGCGCGCGGTCGAGCACTTCGCCCTCGGTATCGCGCAAGGCCCGCAGGCTCGCCTGGCGCGGCGCGGGCAGCCGTCCTGCCAGCGCCTCGACCGCAGCGGAGGCAAAAGCCCCGCTGATCCGGATGATCCCGATCGCAGCCGGCGGCGCGCCGCTCGAGACGGCGAAGATGGTATCGCTGGGCAAGCGGTCTGCCGCGCCTAGGTCTTGGATTCGTCCGGGCCCGGCTTCGACGAGGGCTTGTTCGCGTTCGCCCCCTCCATGAAGCTCTGGAACAGCTTGAAGCCCGCCTGCCCCATCGGGGCGAGCTGGCGCGCGTATTCCTGCAGCTTGTCGGTGTCGGAAACGCCCTTCATCGCGCCCGCCATCATGTCGACATAGACAGCATTGGCCTTGCCGACATCGGGCAGCCCCATGAAGCTGCGCGCCTCTTCGGGCGTGCAATCGATTTCGATATGGACCTTCATCGCGCTTCCTCCGTTAGCTCTTG
>JAHJPT010000156.1 GCA_018819685.1 Alphaproteobacteria bacterium | reverse complement strand
GGTTGAAGGCGCCCGAGAAAATGCGCCCGAAGGTCTCGGGCAGATCGCCGAAATTGAGGATCAGCGCGATCACCGCCATCACGATATAGGCGCCCGCCATGAACGGCACGACCTTCTCGGCGACGCTGCCGATCGACTTGATCCCGCCGATGATGACCACGAACACCGCGATCGCGATCACCAGCCCGCCCAGCCAGCGTTCCCACCCGAACAGCTCGTTGAGCCCGCTGGCGACCTCGTTCGCCTGGATCGAATTGCCCGTCACCAGCGCGCTGAACAGCGTGCCGAGGCAGAACAGGATCGCCAGCCAGGTCCATTTCGGCCCCAGCCCCATCATGATGTAGGTCATCGGCCCGCCGCGATAGACCCCGTCGGAGGTCTTCTCGCGGTAGCGGATCGCGAGGCTGCCTTCCGCAAAGCCCAATGCCATGCCGAAGATCGCGGTCACCCACATCCAGAAGATCGCGCCGGGGCCACCCAGCGCGATCGCGGTGGCGACGCCCGCCAGATTGCCGGTGCCGACCTGGCCCGAAAGCGCGGTCGAGAGCGCGGCGAAGGGCGAGATCTCGCCCGCGCCGGCACCCTTGCGGCTCTTGAACAGGCCGGCGAAGGCGCTGCCCAGCTTGACCAGCGGGTAGAACCGCAGGCCCACCATGATCCACAGCCCGATCCCCAGCAGGACCAGCGTCATCGGCGGGAAGGGGATCACCTCGACCCCGTTCCAGGTGCCTCCCCAGATGAAGTCGGAAATATTGGTGACGCGGTCGATCAAAGAGAACGACCCGGTATCGCTAGCGGCCATCAAGGCACCCCCATTTTCGGCCCCCTGCTCCCGGGCCAGTGTTCGAAGCGGCGCACGCTATCGCCGCGAGGCGGCAAAAACCAGCCCCTAACCGCCCCTTGGCCGCGCTTTCCCGCGCCCGATCGCCGGCGCACCGCGGCGCGCTTGCATTCGCGGGCGCATGGCCCTAGACGCCAGAACGTCTTCCGACATCGATGGCCCGGTTATGCCCCTCCCGACTTGAAACGGGGCGGCGCTGCCCCCATCCCGGAAGGCAGACAGTTTCGATCGCAGATGAGGGCGTCCCGGATGGCCGAGAAGACCAAGAAGACATCGCCGGCAGAATTCGTGAACCAGGTTCGCGCCGAGACCAGCAAGGTCGTCTGGCCGACCCGGCAGGAGACCGTGCGCACCGCGATCTTCGTGTTCATCATGGTGATCATCCTCTCGGTGTTCTTCCTCGGGATCGACTCACTGTTCGGTGCGGTGGTCGCCTGGCTGCTGACGCTGGGCTGATCGCGCTTTCCCTCCATCGCCGCGTTCCTCGCGCGACAGGTCACTCTTCGACAAGGTAATCCATGGCACGCTGGTACATCATCCACGCTTATTCGGGCTTCGAGAACAAGGTTCGCGATTCGATCATTTCGGAAGCCGAACGGCTCGGCCTGTCCGATGGCGTCGAGGACGTCCAGGTTCCCACCGAGACCATCACCGAGGTCAAGCGCGGCAAGAAGGTCCAGACCGAACGCAAGTTCATGCCGGGCTACGTGCTCGCCAAGCTGCAGATGACCGACGACGTCTATCACCTCGTCAAGAACACCCCCAAGGTCACCGGCTTCCTGGGCAATGACAACAAGCCGCAGCCGATCTCGGAAAAAGAGGCGGCGCGCTATTTCGGCGGGGTGGAAGAAGCCAAGTCCGCTCCCAAGCAGCAGATCTCGGTCGATTACGAGATCGGCGACCAGGTCAAGGTGCTCGACGGCCCCTTCGCCAGCTTCAACGGGCTGGTCGAGGAACTCGATTTCGACAAGCAGAAGGTCAAGGTCGGCGTCTCGATCTTCGGCCGCGCCACTCCGGTGGAGCTCGATTTCGAGCAGGTCGAACTGAGCAAGTAAGCCGCCCGCTGCGGACCGGCCGCTACCCGCCGGCCCGCTAGCAGGCGACTGGCAGGCGACTCGTTACAATCCGAACGTCCGGTCGACGATCTCGGCCGCGCGCCACGGTTCGCCGCCTTGGACAGGTTCCGGACGGATCGCCGACAGCGGCGCCTCGATCCGGTAGACCAGCCCGTCGGCGGTGAATTCGCGCGTCGCACTGCCGCGCAGCATGGCCGGGATCACCCGCGTCAGCAGCTTGGTGCCGAAGCCGCGCGCCTGCGAAGCCTCCTCCGCCGCCGGACCGGCGCCATGCTCGCGCCAGATCAGCCGGAACGTGCCGTCCCCGGGCTCTGCCGCTTCCTCGAAGGACCAGGAAACATCCACCCGCGCACCCTCCGCCGGGCCGAGGCTGTATTTCTGCGCATTGGTGGCCAGCTCGTGCAGCGCCAGGCTCAATTGCTGCGCGGCTTCGGAGCCGATCGCCAGCGCCGGGCCGGCGATCGTCACGCGGGTGCGGATATTGGGGAGCAGCTTGTCGAGCTGGGTGAGGACCACGGTCTCGACATCGCCCGCGGGCCCGTCGCTGCCCTCGATCACGGTGCGGGTGGCGTCGGCCAGCGCCCAGATGCGGCCCTGCAGCGCCTCGAGAAAATCGTCCTTCGTCGTGGCAGAGCGCGCGCTTTGCTGGGCGATCGAGGCCACCACCGCGAGCAGATTGCTGCTGCGGTGGATCGCCTCGCGCGCCTGCACCGCCAGCGTGGCGTTGAGCCGGCTGAGCTCGGCGGTGGGCGCCTCGACCGTCTCCTCGAGCGAGGCGAGCGTCGCCTTGTGC
>JAHJPT010000155.1 GCA_018819685.1 Alphaproteobacteria bacterium | reverse complement strand
GCAATTACGCCAAATCCGAGATGGACGACCTCGTCGCCATGCTCGGTGCGATGGCGGCGGAGGCCGAACGGCTCGCGCGGGGCGAGGATGCGCGCTTCATGAACGACGTCGCGCTTCGGCTGCAGGAAATCTGAGACTCGCCAAATCCTGTGCTAGTCTTCTCTCGACAAAGAGGAGATTCGCATGCCCGATCTGACCCGCCGTTCGCTGCTCGCCGGCGCCGCCGCCACCACCGTTCTCGCCGCCACCGCATCCCGAGCGCAGACCGATCGGGTCGCCGCCGCTCCCGATCTTGCGGGCAAGGCGATCCTCATCACCGGAACCTCCTCGGGCTTCGGACGGCTCGGCGCGGAGCATTACGCCCGCGCCGGCGCGCGGGTTTTCGCCACCATGCGCAACATGCCCCGCCCCGAGGCGGAAGAACTGCGCCGCCTCGCGACCAGCGACGATCTCGACCTCCATGTGATCGAGATCGACGTGCTGTCCGACGAACAGGTCGAGCGCGGCGTCGCCGAGGCCATGCGGATCAACGGCGGTCCGATCGACGTGCTTGTCAACAATGCCGGAATCGGCATTTCCGGGCCGGTCGAGGTGCAGGACATGGAAGCGACGAAGCTGGCCTTCGACACCAATGTCTTCGGCGCCCATCGGATGGCGCGCGCGGTGCTGCCGGGGATGCGCGCCAAGGGCGGCGGGCAGATCTTCCAGATCTCGAGCCAGCTCGGGCGGGTGATCGTGCCTTACGGCGGGCATTATTCGGCGACCAAATTCGCATTGGAGGCGATGGGCGAGCAGCTCGCCTACGAGCTGGTGCCGCACAATATCGAGGTGACCATCATCGAGCCCGGCGGCTACCCGACCGAGGTCTGGGTCAACCGCAACATCTATACCGGCGCGCTGAAGGAACGGATCGCCCCCGAGCACGCGCAGGGCTATCCGCAGGTGGTCGCGCGGATGGGGACCGAGGACGGCCCGGGCCGTTCCGCCGATCCGATGGACGTCCCGCGCGCCATCGCCCGCACCATTGCGCTGCCCCAGGGCACCCGTCCGCTGCGCGTTCCGGTCAGCGGCGGAGCGATCCCGCAGACCGCGATCAACGAGGTGACCGCGCGCACCCAGCTCGAATGGCTGGGCCGCTCGCCTCAGCTCGGCCCGGTGATGCGCGCGGTCCACAACTAGCGCGCTGGCATTCGCCCGCGACTGCGGCTAGGGCCGCGGCCTGCTTTCTATCTGGAGTTTTCGATGGGTTTCCGTTGCGGGATCGTCGGGCTGCCCAATGTCGGCAAGTCCACCCTTTTCAATGCATTGACCGAGACGCAGGCCGCGCAGGCCGCGAACTATCCCTTCTGCACGATCGAGCCCAATGTCGGTCAGGTCGCCGTCCCCGATGCGCGTCTCGACCAGATCGCCGCGATCGCCGGCTCGGCCAAGGTGATCCCGACCCAGCTCGGCTTCGTCGATATCGCCGGCCTGGTGAAGGGCGCGAGCAAGGGCGAAGGTCTGGGCAACCAGTTCCTCGGCAATATCCGCGAGGTCGATGCGGTGGTCCATGTGCTGCGCTGCTTCGAGGATGACGACATCCAGCACGTCGCCAACAAGGTCGATCCGATTTCCGACGCCGAAGTGGTCGAGACCGAGCTGCTGCTGTCGGACCTCGAAAGCCTCGAGAAGCGCGTTCCCAATGCGCAGAAGCGCGCCACCGGCGGGGACAAGGAAGCCAAGATCATGGCGAGCGTCCTCGGCCAGGCGCTCGAGCTGCTGCGCGAGGGCAAGCCCGCGCGGTTGACCCAGCCCAGGGACGAGGAAGAGGAGCGCGTCTTCGCGCAGGCGCAATTGCTCAGCGCCAAGCCGGTGCTCTACGTCTGCAACGTCGCCGAGGAAGACGCCGCGACGGGCAATGCGCTGTCCGAGGCGGTCGCCGCCAAGGCCGCGCGCGAGGGTGCACAGTCGGTGGTGGTCTCCGCCGCGATCGAATCCGAGCTGGTCGGCATGGCACCCGAGGAGCG
>JAHJPT010000154.1 GCA_018819685.1 Alphaproteobacteria bacterium | reverse complement strand
TCGCCAATCTGATGAGCGCGGCGCTGGCGGGGCTGTTCCTGCCGTATTGATAGGGTTTCAAGCCATGTCCGACATCGCCAGCGTTTCGATCGCCCGCCCGCTCGAGGAAGTGGCGCAGGAGCTGGGTCGCAGCTTCGAGGAATACGGTTTCGCGGTGATTCGCGATCACGGCATTCCGCAGGCGCTGATCGACCGCGCCGAAGCGATGTCCAAGGCCTTCTTTGCGCTGCCCGACGCTGACAAGCGCGCCTATCATATCCCCGGCGGCGGCGGCGCGCGCGGCTACACGCCCTTCGGCACCGAGAAGGCCAAGGGCGCCGAGGTTCAGGACCTCAAGGAGTTCTGGCACGTCGGGCGCGAACTGCCCGAGGGGCACGAACTCTCGCAATTCATGGCACCCAACATCTGGCCCGGCGAGGTCGAGGGCTTCCGCGCAACCTTCACCGAACTCTACGCCGCTTTCGAGGAGGCCGGAGGCCGCGTGCTCGAGGCGATCGCAATTCATCTCGGCCTGCCGCGCGGCTTCTTCGCGCCCACGGTCGAGGACGGCAATTCGGTGATGCGGCTGCTGCGCTACCCGCCGCTCGAGGGCGAGGATGCGGAAGGGGCGATTCGCGCTGCGGCGCATGGCGATATCAACACCATCACGCTGCTGCTGGGCGCGGAAGAAGCCGGGCTCGAACTGCTGACGGCTGGCGGCGAATGGCTGGCGGTGGATCCGCCCGAGGGCGCGCTTGTGGTCAACATCGGCGACATGCTCGACCGGCTGACCAATGGAAAACTGCGTTCGACCACCCACCGCGTGGTCAACCCGACCGGCGAGGCGGCCTACCGCGCGCGCTATTCGATGCCGTTCTTCCTGCACTTCCGCCCCGACTACGTGATCGAGACGCTGCCGTCCTGCATCGATCCCGCCGCGCCCGAGGATCATCCCGCGCCGATCTCGAGCCATGATTTTCTGATGCAGCGCCTGCGCGAGATCAATCTCGCCTGACCGGATTCGCGGCTCGGCTCCTGTGGCCGTGGCGCAACAGCGGCGAAAGTTCCCGCAGTGTGTCCTGTCGGGCACACCTGTAACGCACTGAATAAGCGGACGATTTCGTGTCCTTTCGCTCTTGCAGCATAAACCGTCAGCGCGTGTCTTTATCATGTCACATAAGAGTCGCTTGGGGGCGGCGAGCCCGCTAACGGCGGGACGCGTTTTTCGTTCCCCATCCATTCACGAGTCGAAGGGATCCGCTCGATGAAGATTAAGTACCTCCTGGCCGCGTCGGTCGTCAGCCTCACCGCAGCCACCGGCATGATCGCCGCCCCGGCCGCCGCCCAGCAGATCACCTCGGGAATCGAGGGTCGGGTCGTCGACGAAGCCGGTGCCCCGCTCGGAGGCGCCACGATCGTCGTGACCGATACCCGCACCGGTCAAAGCCGGACGCTGGTGAGCGACAGCGACGGTTCGTTCCGCGCCGCGTCGCTCGTCCCCGGCGGTCCCTACACAGTCACTGCCACCGCCAGTGGCTATGAAGGCCAGACGGTCGAGGGCACATACATCACCGTCTCGGGCAACACCGACTTTACCTTCGAACTGGCCCCGAGCGCCGCCGAGGGCCTGATCGTCGTCACCGGCGCACGCGCCAACGTGCAGCGGCTCGCGGTCGGACCGGGCACGGCTTACGGCGAAGCCACGCTCGAGGCTTTCCCCTCGCTCACCCGCGACGTGCGCGACATCATCCGTCTCGATCCGCGCGTCAGCCTCGACCGCGACAACGAGGTGGACCGTATCTCCTGTCTCGGCGGCAACGACCGGTCGAACACCTTCACGGTTGATGGCGTCGTCCAGGCCGACGTATTCGGCCTCAACGGCACGCCGTTCGCCGCGCGCAACGCGCTGCCGCTGCCGTTCGACGTCATCCGCGAGACCTCGGTCGAATTCGCGCCCTTTGACGTCGAATACTCCGATTTTACCGGCTGTCTCGTCAACGTCGTGACCAAGTCGGGGACCAACGAGTTTTCGGGCTCAGCCTTCTACACCTTCCGCAATGCCGACCTGCGCGGCGATTCGATCGACGGCGTTCCCAACATCGTCGATGATTTCGAAGAGAAGCGCTGGGGCGCGACACTAGGCGGGCCGATCATCCCCGATCGCCTGTTCTTCTACGCCGGCTACGAGGAAACCGATCTCGCCGATGCCAATGATTTCGGTCCGCAGGGCGCCGGTTTCCCCAACGAAGCCACCTTCGCCGATCAGGGCCAGTTCGACCGCTTCTCGCAGATTGCGAGCTCGGTCTACGGTCAGGATGTCGGCGGCTACCCCACGACCCTGCCCGAATCGAGCGTCCGCTATTTTGGACGTCTCGACGCCTACGTTACCGAGGGACAGCGGCTCGAGGCCACCTATCAGCGGCTCGAGGAAACCAATGTCGAACCCGACTTCGGCGGCTCCAACCTCACGGGCTTGAACTCGTTCGAGGACGAAGGCACGGTTTCCGACTACTATTCGCTCCGGCTCTATTCGGACTGGACCGACCGGGTTTCGACCGAATTGCGCCTCAGCCGCGCTGAAGTGTCCGACGTCCAGGGGCCGGTCGGATTCGGAGAAGCACAGTCAGAGAATCCCACGGTGCGTCTCGTAGTCGGCGTCTCGCAGCCCGGTGACGATGGCATTCTCGGGACCCTCGACGACGACAATGGCGTGCTCTCGACCGGACCGGGCATCTTCCGCTCGGCCAATGCGCTCGAAACCCGGGTCGATCAGGCGCGTTTCCTGATGAACATCGATGCCGGCGACCATGTGTTTAAAATCGGTGCCGAGATCAACGATCTCGAAGTCTACAACCTGTTTGCGGTGAACGCGACGGGTTCGCTCTACTTCGCCAATCTGAGCGATTTCGAGCAGGGCTTGGTCACCACGGGTACGACCTTCTTCCCGGACGCGGACGACGTCGTAAGCGGCGATGCCTACGGCGGCGACATCAACGCCACCCCTACCGGCGACATCAACGAGGCTGCGGCGACCTTCGGCCGGACCATCTATTCGTTCTACGCTCAGGACGAATGGCAGGCGACCTCGCAGCTCTCGCTGACCGCGGGCCTGCGGGTGCAGTTCTACGATGGTGATGCACCGCGTCCCAACCCGGCCTTCTTCAACCGCTACGGCTTCACCAACGCCGTTCCGTTCAGCAAAATCGATCCGGTGCTCCTGCCGCGCTTCGCCGCCACCTACGAACTCGACAACAGCGGCTTGCTGAGCAACACCCGGCTGGTCGGCGGCGTCGGCATGTATTCGGGCGGCGACCCGGTGGTGTTCTTCTCCAACGCCTTCTCCAACAACGGCTTCTCGACCGGTCTCGGCACGACGCTGGCGTGCAGCCCCGCGATCACCGATGTCGTGGTCGGGGGCCAGTTCACCGGCTTCCCGGATTGCGCGGCGGCAGCCGGTTCGGCCCAAGCCGCTGCCGGTCTCGCCGATACCCAGTCGACCGACCCCGACTTCAAGGCTCCGACCGTGCTGCGGGCCAATTTCGGTCTTAGTTCGGATCTCGGCACCGAGACCGGGTTCTTCGGGAATTGGAGGCTGAACCTCGACTACATCTATTCGAAGTTCATCGACCCGATCAACGTCGTCGATCTGTCGCAGACCCCCGACGTTCGCCGGGCGGATGGTGGCTTCACCGTCGATGGTCGTCCGATCTATCGTGCGATCGACCCTTCGAATGCAGGCTGCACCGCTGTCCTGCAGGGCACGGGCGGAACGCCGCCGGTCTACAGCAACGTCAACGCAGCATGCTTCAACACCGGCCGTGACGACGAACTGCAGTTGACCAACGGCCAGAGCTACGAAAGCCACACGGCTTCGATCCTGCTGTCGAAGGACTTTGCAGGCGGCTTGTTTAGCGATGGGGGCAGCACGGCGCTGCGGTTCGGCTATGCCTGGACCGACTCCGACAACTTCCGCAATGTGGGTTCCTCGACAGCCACCTCGAACTACGATGTTACGGCGGCTTTCGACCGGCAGAACCCGGCGGTTTCGACCTCCAACTTCGAGACCCGTCACAACTTCACCGCCGCGCTCTCGTTCCGCGAAGAGTTCTTCGGTGATTTCGCAACCCGTCTGGGGGTCTATTTCAACGCCCGTTCGGGCAGGCCCTACAGCCTGACCTTCGACGGCGGCGGCGTGTTCAACGATAGTGCGTCGGGTTCGGGCAATGCGCTGATCTATCTGCCTACCGGGATCAACGATCCCAACATCTCGCCCTCGTCCGACGCGGGTGCGGTGCAGGATTTGCTGGACTACCTGGCGAATTCCGAAGTGGGCGAGCAGTGCAATTTCACCCTCGGGCAATCGATCGACCGCAACACCTGCCGGAACCAGTGGTTTTACGATCTCGATCTGCGCTTCAGCCAGGAACTGCCGTTCATCGGCAGCCTGACCGGCCTGGTGGACGATCGCATCGAACTGTTCGCCGACATGGACAATCTGCTGAACTTCTTCGACGATGGCGCGAACGTTTTCAGCCGTCGCGGCGGCTTCAGCCAGACTGTCGATCTCTACGATGGCGGCGTCGACCCGCAGGGTCGCTACATCGTTCGCGGCTTCAACCCGGAAGACGAAAACTCAATCAGCACCTCGTCCTCGATCTGGCGTATCCAGATTGGCGTGCGCTACGAGTTCTAAGCGAACCCCTACCGCTTGAACGGGAATACAGGATCGGCGGTCCCCACGGGGGCCGCCGTTTCCTTTCGCGGCGGGTTCCGCATGATGGAACGCGGCGCGGCGGGTGAACGTTTCCCGTTCAATGAATGTCGAACCCAGCCGCTACCACGCGAACCGGCGCCGCCCCAACGGTTGGGTGATCGCCGGGGTGGCGCTCATCCACGTCGCGCTGTTCTACGGGCTGATCCGTGCACTGGCACCCGGCGCAGTGCAGACGGTCGAGAATTCGGTGGTCGCGGCCTTCTC
>JAHJPT010000153.1 GCA_018819685.1 Alphaproteobacteria bacterium | reverse complement strand
GGTGCCTCGCGGGTGATGGCGACGTCGTGGACGTGGCTCTCGGTCAGGCCGGCGCCGGTGATGCGGACGAATTGCGCCTTGCTGCGCAATTCCTCGATGCTCGCGGCGCCGGTGTAGCCCATCGCCGCCTTGATCCCGCCGACCAGCTGGTGGACCACCGCGCTCGCCGGACCCTTGTAGGGCACCTGACCCTCAATGCCTTCGGGCACCAGCTTCTGCGCGGAAACGTCCTGCTGGAAATAGCGGTCGGCGCTGCCGCGCGCCATCGCGCCGACGCTGCCCATCCCGCGATAGCTCTTGTAGCTGCGCCCCTGGTAGATGAAGGTCTCGCCCGGCGCTTCCTCGGTGCCGGCAAGCATCGAGCCGATCATCACGCAGGAAGCGCCCGCAGCCAGTGCCTTGGCAGCATCGCCGCTGGTCCTGAGCCCGCCATCGCCGATAACCGGGACACCGTGCTTCTCGCCTTCCTCGGCGCATTCCATGATCGCGGTGAGCTGCGGCACGCCGACGCCCGCGACCACGCGGGTGGTACAGATCGACCCCGGCCCGATCCCGACCTTGATCGCATCCGCGCCCGCGCCCGCGAGCGCCCTGGTGGCCTCGGCGGTGGCGACGTTGCCTGCGATCACCTGGACCGAATTGGACAGCTTCTTGACCCGCTCGACCGCGCGCGCGACTTCCTTGTTGTGGCCGTGCGCGGTGTCGATCACCACCACATCGACCTCGGCATCGATCAGCGCCTCGGTGCGCTCGAACCCGGCATCGCCCACCGTGGTCGCCGCGGCGACGCGCAGGCGGCCGGTCTCGTCCTTGGTGGCGTTGGGATAGGCGACCGCCTTCTCGATATCCTTGACCGTGATCAGCCCGACGCATTTGCCGTGGTCGTCGACCACCAGCAGCTTCTCGATCCGCCGCTGGTGAAGCAGCCGGCGCGCGGCTTCCTGACCGGTGCCCAGCGGCACGGTGGCGAGATCGTCGGTGGTCATCAGCTCGCGCACCGGCTGGAGCGGGTTCTCGGCGAAGCGAACGTCGCGGTTGGTGACGATACCGACGAGCTTGCCGTCGCGGTCGGTCACGGGAATGCCGCTGATGCGGTTGGCGGCCATCAGTTCCTGCGCCTCGCCCAGCGTGGCATCGGGATGGATGGTGATCGGGTTGACCACCATGCCGCTCTCGTAGCGCTTGACCGCGCGCACCGCGGCGACCTGGTCGGGGACCAGCAGATTGCGGTGGAGCACGCCGATCCCGCCCATCTGCGCCATGGCGATCGCCATGTCGGCCTCGGTGACCGTATCCATCGCGCTGGAGATGACCGGAATGTTGAGCCCGATCGCGCGGGTCAGCCTGGTCGCGGTGTTCGCCATCGAAGGCAGGATATCGCTCTCGGCGGGGCGCAGCAGCACGTCGTCGAAGGTCAGGCCGAGGGGAATGTCGAGATGTGCCACGTTGAGAATCGCCTGCGGGAGGGAAGGTGGCGGCCCATGTAACGACGGTTTGTGACGGGCGCTAGTGGCAGGCGGGCGTGCGGCGCGCGCGTGCTGCAGAAACGTGTAGCGCAAACGTGCCGCGTAAACGAACTGCACAAACGAAAAGGGCCCCGCCTCGGCGGAGCCCTTTCCTATCGCGATCAGGGTTCGCACCCCGAATGCGGCTTATTCCATTTCGTCGGCGACTTCGTTGATGCGGTCGGCGGCCTCGTCGCCGGTATCGTCGATCGCCTCGGCGCGGGCGTTCAGACGGTCTTCCATGGCATCGGTCGGCGCCTCGTCGGCGGCTTCTTCGAGCGCCGCGGCACGATCGTCGCCTACGTCTTCGACGGCATCGGCACGCTCTTCGAGCGCATCGCCGGTTTCCTCATAGGCAGTGTCTTCGCCGCAAGCCGCGAGCGACAGGGCGGGAATGGCGATGGCAAGTGCGAGCTTTTTCATAATCTTTCCTCCTGTTGGCCGAACTGCGAAGCCGGCCGTGCGTGACTGCCGTTCGTCGGCAGGATTTGTGTAATGAACGGGTTGCACGCCAGCAAGTTCCGAGTTTCACGCCTCGCGACCGTCGCTTCCCGTCGGGCGGCTGGAAGCGGGCTCGGTCGGCCGAGTCGAGCGCAGCCTCCTGGCACGATGAAGATACAGGCGGAGCAACACGATCAACGCTCCCGTCGGGAACAGGCAGCGCACCATCGCCGGTTGCCAGCCGCCATCGACGGAAGCGTAGGATGCGGTCGGGACCGCCACTCCGAAGAACCAGTACACGCTGCCGGGTGCCGACCACACCATCGCCGCACCGCCCGTCCCGACAATTGCCAACAGCGCCCACGCAGGCTTCCAGCGCAGGTCCGGTTCGCGTGCGGCCATGACGAAAGTCGCGATACTCACTGCCAGACTTGCCGCGCACAGAGCAAGCATGACGAGCTGCGACGAGCCCATCGCGGCTACTCCGCGGTCCAGCCGCCGTCCATGCTCCAGTTCGCGCCGGTGACGTTCTGCGCCTCGTCGCGGCACAGGAACACCGCCAGCGCGCCGACTTCGGCGGGCTGGACGAATTTCTTGGTCGCCTGCTTGACCAGAAGAACGTCGTTCACGACCTGCTCGCGGGTCAGCCCGCGCGCCGCCATGGTGTCGGGGATCTGGTTCTCGACCAACGGAGTCCAGACATAGCCGGGGCTGATGCAATTGGCGGTGACGCCGTGTTCGGCCAGTTCCAGCGCGACCGTCTTGGTCAGTCCGTCGAGCCCGTGCTTGGCGGCGTTGTAGGCGCTCTTGAACGGCGACGCGACCTTGGAATGCGCGCTGGCGGTGTTGATGATCCGGCCCCAACCGCGCTGCTTCATCGCCGGCACCGCGAGCCTGATGGTGTGGAAGGCGGCATTCAGGTTGAGCGCGATGATCGTGTCCCATTTGGCGACCGGAAATTCTTCGACCGGGGCGACATGCTGCATCCCCGCGTTGTTGACGAGAATGTCGATTCCGCCCGCTTCGGCCATCATCGCCTCGATCTGCGCGACATCGGTGAGATCGGCACCCGAATGGCTGGCGCCCAGCTCCTCGCACAGCGCGGCGATTTCGCCTGCGTCGCCGAAACCGTTGAGCACGATCTCGGCCCCCTCGGTCCGCAGCGCTCGCGCAATGGAGAGGCCGATGCCCGAGGTCGACCCGGTGACAAGCGCGCGTTTTCCTTCGAGAAACAAATCGGCCTCCAAACGTTGATCAATGTTGCAAGCCGCATCGCGCAAGCGGGTCGCGCTGTCCAGCGACGAACATCACCGGGGAAGTAGGACATGCGGCTCAATCCGTTCAACGCGAACAACATCAACGTGCGCTCGAGCGGCCGGGGCGGAATGCCCGGCGGCAAGGCGGGTGGCCTGGGCTGCGGGACGATCATCCTCGCGGCGCTGGGCTATTTCGTCTTCGGGCTCGATCCGATCCAAACCGCCGCCACGGTGGAAAGCGTCCAGCAGGGAAGCTTTCAGGCAAGCGCCGTCGACACCGACGCGCAAGCGGTGTGCTCGGCCAGCCAATATGCGACCGAAGCCTGCAACGCGCTGGAATCGCTCGACAGCACCTGGAACCGCACCTTCGAGGAACAGGGTTTCGCCGCCGCCTTCCGCAGGCCGACGCTCGATCTCTACAGCGCCGCCGCAGTGAACACCCGCTGCGGCAGCGGCAGCGCGGCGATGGGCCCGTTCTACTGCCCCGCCGACGAGACGATCTATATCGACACCCGCTTCTACGACGAGCTCGCGCGAATGGCGGGCAACAGCGGCGATTTCGCGCGCTACTATGTCCTCGCGCACGAATACGGCCACCACGTCCAGACACTGACCGGCGTGTCCGGTCAGATCCGCAGCGCGCAGCAGCAGTCTTCCGGCGATGGCAATGCGCTGCAGGTGCTGATGGAGCTGCAGGCGGACTGCTATGCCGGGGTCTGGGCGGGCAAGAACCGCAATCTCATCGAACCGGGCGATATCGAGGAAGGCTTGCAGGCCGCCGCGGCGATCGGCGACGACCGTCTGACCGGCGGCAGGGTGAGCGAGGAGAATTTCACCCACGGCACCAGCCGCCAGCGCAGCGAGGCTCTCCGCCTCGGCCTTGGCGGCGACGACCGCGCCTGCGACGCGATCACGCAGATCGGCTGACGCGCGCGGCGGGGCGTCAGCCCTCTGCGCGCATCTCCGCCAGCGCCTCGTCGAGCGCACGCAGCGCCTCGGCGCGCTCCGCCGCCGATAGGTTGCGATCGCTGCGGATCGTCCGACGCATGCTCTCGATCGATGCGCGCGCGGTTTTCAGCGCGGCGGATTTGCAGACGAACAGGGCCTCGCGGCCTCCGCGTGTGGTGCCGCTGCGGACCACTTCCGTCTGGCCGCGCTGGCAGCTCATCACCACCTCGGGCGCCGCGGCCCGAGCCTCGCTTGCGGCGAGCCGGACCTCGCGCCGCATTTCGCCGTCATGAGCGAGTTCCCGGCGCAGTTCGGCCATCTCAACACGCAGTTCGGCGCGGTCGTGCGCGTGTTCGCGGATCCGCTCCACCTCGAGCTCGGCCTGCTCCACTGCGATCTCGGCGGCGTCCAGCTCGCGCTCGACCCGCGCTTCGATATGGCGTTCAATGCTGAACTCCATCGTCCTGTCGGAGGCGGCCGGATGCGTGGGGGGTGCAGGTGGCGCAGGCGGTGTCGGCGCAGTCGGCTGTGTAAGCGGCGCGGCGGGTGCAAGCGGCGCATCGGGAGCGGGCGGTGCAGCGGGCGCAATCGGCCCATCGGGCGCAGGCGGTGCCTGGGGGGCTGCAGGAGCCTCGGGCACGGCGGTCTCGGCGTAGCTGATCGAGGCGGTCAGCGGCAGCGCCAGCGCCGCACCTGTCAGCAGCGCGCGCCCGGCGAAGCGGCGGCGGGGGGAGATGTCGGACATGGTCAGGCTCCTCAGACGGTGAATGATGGATTTGTCGCCCAGCACCGGGCAGGCCATCGGCGCCGCCAGCGCGAGCCGCGGCGCGGCACCGGCTGCGGTGGCGAAACCGGCGATGATCGCGGCATAGGCGGCGCGTTCCTCGCGGCTGCGCGCAGCCAGCACGCGGGTGTCGCAGGCGGCCTCCTGATCGCGCCGCATGGCGGTCCAGCCGAACCAGCCGAGCGGGTTGAACCAGTGCAGCGCAAACAGCGGCTGGACCAGCACGTTGGCGAGCAGATCGTGGCCGCGGTGATGCGCCAGCTCGTGGGCGATGGCGAGATCGCGGCTGCGGCGATCGTGCTGCGCCATGAAGCCTTCGGGAAGCGCGACGACCGGATCGAAGACGCCGAAGGCCACCGGTCCGAGCGTCGCCGGGGTCTCGACCAGCCGCACGCGGCCCGCCTCGCCCACCGGCTTCGCGCCCGCGAGCAATTCGCTTCGCATGGCGAAGTACAGCGCGAAGCGGCGCACCACAAATATAGCGGCACCTGCCAGCCAGAGGACCAGCAAGGGCGTAAGCCAGTCGATCGGCGAAGGCAGCGTGGCAACGGGCGTCGCCAACCCATCGGCATGAGCGGAGAAATCGGCCGCGGGCCTGGCAGCGGCTTCGGTCGACACCATTGCGACCGACGGCGACGGCACGGCCTCGGCGGGACCAAGCCAGGCGGGCAGGATAATCGGCGGGATCGCCAGCCGCAGCAGCGGCAGCGCCCACAGCGCATAAGCCGCCTGCGCCCCGAAATGCCGCGCCACGGGACGGCGCAGCAGCAGCACCAGAGCGATCAGCACCCCGGTCCATACCAGCGTGTCGAGCAGATATTGGGTCATCGACGCAACTCCTTGAGCAGGGATTCCATCTCCGCGAGATCCTCCTCCGTGAGCGCCTCGCTCTGCGCCAGCTGCGCGAACAGCGAGGACGCGCGTCCGCCGAACAGGCGATCGACCAGCCGCTGCGATTCGCCGCCGACATAGGTCGAGCGGGCAATCAGGGGACGGTAGAGAAATCGGCGCCCTTCGGGCTCGGTCGCCAGCGCGCCCTTGACCACCAGCCGCGACAGCAGCGTCTTGACGGTAGCGATCGACCAATCGCGCGTTTCGCAAATGGCGTCGCAGACATCGGTGGCGGAGCGCGGGCTCTGGTCCCACAACACCTCCATCACCGCATGTTCGGCATCGGATATGCGCTCTCCGGACGGGTCGCTCGGCATGATCGAATCTCTTGCTACGGCTTCTCGATTACATTTGTAGATGATCGGACTACGCTTGTAAACACCGCTGTCGAGAGCGGCAATCCTCGCTGGTTGCAGTAAACGAAAAAGGCCGGAGCGTTTCCGCCCCGGCCATCTTCGAAGTCATGTCATTCGAGGCAGTCGCCTCAATACACCCGCGCCTTGGGCTCGATATAATCGACATCGTCGGTCAGCGTGAACTCATGCACCGGGCGATAGCCGATCTCGATCTTGCCGCCCTTGCCGCCCCAGCCGTCGAAGGTGGCGATGGTGTGCTTCATCCAGTTGGCGTCGTCGCGATCGGGGAAATCCTCATGCGCATGCGCGCCGCGGCTTTCCTTGCGGTTCTCGGCCGAGGCCATGGTGACATTGGCCTGCGCCATCAGATTGTCGAGTTCGAGCGTCTCGATCAGATCGCTGTTCCAGATCAGCGAGCGGTCGGTGACGTGAATGTCCTCCATCCGCTTGTTGACCTGCGCGAGCGCTTCGACGCCCTGCGACAGCAGCTCGCTGTTGCGGAATACCGCGGCGTGCTTCTGCATGCCCTTCTGCATCTCCGCACGCACCGCCGCGGTGGGCGAACCGCCATTGGCGTGGCGGAAATGGTCGAGCCGGGTCAGCGCCAGATCGGCGCTGTCGGCGGGCAGTTCGGCATGGCTCGAGCCCGGCTTGATCAGATCGTTCAAGCGGTGGCCGGTCGCGCGGCCGAAGACCACGAGATCGATCAGCGAGTTCGAACCCAGCCGGTTGGCGCCGTGGACCGAGACGCAGGCCGCCTCGCCCACCGCGAACAGGCCGGGGACGATCTTCTCGGGATCGGAAGGATCGCCCGCCATCACTTCGCCGTGATAATTGCAGGGGATGCCGCCCATGTTGTAATGCACCGTCGGGGTCACCGGCAGCGGCTGGCGGGTGAGATCTACGCCGGCGAAGATCTTGCCGCTCTCGCTGATCCCCGGCAGGCGCTGGCCCAGCACGGTCGGATCGATGTTGTCGAGATGGAGGTAGATGTGGTCCTTTTCC
>JAHJPT010000152.1 GCA_018819685.1 Alphaproteobacteria bacterium | reverse complement strand
CGGTTGATCCTGTCGCGCCCCGCGGTCGAGGCGGGCGAGAAGCTGGGCTTCCTTCCCGGCGACATGAAGGACAAGGTCGATCCCTTCCTGCGCCCGCTCTACGATGCGCTCTACGACTGCATGCCCCCCGAACAGGTCGACCGGCGCATGGCCAGCGGCGAGATCGAGATCGCGCCGATCGCCTTCATGCGCGGGCGCACGCTGGCGGACAGTTTCATCATCCTCGACGAGGCGCAGAACACCACCCGCGAGCAGATGAAGATGTTCCTCACCCGCTTCGGCCAGAACAGCCGGATGGTGGTCTGCGGCGATCCGAAGCAGGTCGATATCCCGGGAGGCATCGGGATGAGCGGCCTCGCCGATGCGGTCGAGAAGCTGGAAGGCGTGGAAGGCTTCGGCACCGCCCGCTTCAGCGCCGCCGACGTCGTGCGTCACCCGATCGTGGGGCGGATCGTCGAGGCTTACGAGGGGCCGGATGCTTGAGGGGATGGGCGGTCGAGCAGGGCGGGGAATATCGCGCGGCTTTGAATTTGACGACATCCGACCCAATTGCGGACGTTTCTGAGGTTTAGTAGTCTCATCTCAAGCATGGGCGCGACAGCTTACCCTTCGCGAGGAATTCGATGGCATATTGGAGTGAGTAACGAAGTCGACGATCACCTCAATGAACTGCGCCGTCAAAGCGCATCGGCGTTAAATTGGGTTGCCAACCTGACGGATGCACAAAAAGGTATGCCGCAAGTTTGCTGGACCATAGGGTGGCGACACGACCTATACAAAATCCCTGTCGATGATGAGGTCGTCCAGAAAGCGGCATCGGGCGCGAACAGAGAACTGATGGCAACCGGGCTCCCCTTATCGGATCCACCACTTGAATTGTGGTCTCTCGGTGGAGAAATCTTCGAAAGGTCATTACCTACAGCCGAGTGGCTAGAAGATCGTCTTGCAGTGTTGCCAGAACTACTCGAGCATCATGGCCTCTGGATTCAAGGTTGGGCTTATGAACCCCGTGATATCCAGCCGCTCCACAACTGGGTCCCACAAGCCTGGTCCTACCGAGAGGATGATTTTGATGCCCAAAAACACTAGCATGTCCTCCTTCCTCGCCATCGGGATATCTCGTTTGAGCAAGCTCTGAGGACTTTCATACCCCACGTCAGCTTCTCACCCATTCTCGGACATTCCCTTTTCACCGCGACCGCCGTACGCAGATTCGTCACAGGGACCCTCCAACCACAAGCCGAACGCAATGCAACTGGACACCGAAGTCGAGCCCCCTTGGCCCAGCGGCGACTGGACGGGCCTTGCCGCGCACACGGCGCAGGCGGTTGCCATGATTGCGCCCGAGCTCGGGAATCCGCGGCTCTCGACCAGCCTGCTGTTCACCTCCGATGCCGAGGTCCACGCACTCAATCGCGAATGGCGCGGGCGCGACAAGCCGACCAATGTGCTGTCCTTCCCGATGCTGGAGCGCGACGATCTGCTGGCGCTTGGCGCGGACGGGCCGCCCGAACTGCTCGGCGATATCGCGCTGGCGCATGAGACCTGTGCGCGCGAAGCGGCGGAAAAGGGCGTTCCGCTGGCCGATCACGCCGCCCATCTGATCGTCCACGGTCTGCTTCATCTGGCGGGTCACGATCATGTCGAGAGCGACACGCAGGCCGAGGCGATGGAGCGGCTCGAGATCGCGGCGCTTGAAAAACTGGCGATCGCCGACCCATATGGGGATCGCGTTTAAAAGGAGTGCGTTCGAGGGCCATGCCCGATTCTTCATCACCCGCGGGAGACGCGGAAAGTAGCGGCGGGCTCTGGCCCGCGATCCGAAAGCTGTTCGACTCCGATCAGGGCGACCGTTCGCTGAGGGCGCAGCTCGAGGAAGCCATCGACGAACACGAGGGCGAGAATTCCGGCACCCCGGAGACGATGGAAAGCCGCAAGGGCGATCTCTCGCCGGTCGAGCGCCAGATGTTGCGCAATCTGCTGCATTTCAGCGAGCACGACGCCGACGACGTCTCGATCCCGCGCGGCGAGATCATCGCCGTCGAGGCGAGTGCGAGCTGGGACGAACTGGTCAACACCTTCGCCGAGCACGGCCATTCGCGTCTGCCGGTATATCGCGAGCAGCTCGACGAGGTGGTCGGCATGATCCACCTCAAGGACGTGTTCCCCTTCCTGGCGCGCGGCGACCGGCCGCCGGCCGACTGGACGGTGCTGATGCGCCAGCCGCTCTATGTTCCGCAGACCCGCAACGCGCTCGACGTGCTGGCCGACATGCGCGCTCAGCGGATGCATCTGGCGATCGTGCTCGACGAGTTCTCCGGAACCGACGGGATCATCACCATCGAGGATCTGGTCGAGGAGATCGTCGGCGATATCGAGGACGAGCACGACGAGACCCCGGTCGATCTGATCCTCCCGATCGGCGAGGGGATGTGGGACTGCGACGCCCGCGCGGAGCTCGACGAGGTCGCTGAACGGATCGACCCGCGGCTGGCCGAGGTCGAGGAGTCGGTCGACACGCTGGGCGGGCTGACCTTCGTGCTGGCCGAACAGGTGCCCCCCGTCGGCGCGGTGGTCGACCATCCCAGCGGCTGGCGGATCGAAGTCATCGACGGTGACGAGACCCATGTCACCCGGCTGCGGCTCCACGAGCCCGCGCGCGAGGCTGCGGACT
>JAHJPT010000151.1 GCA_018819685.1 Alphaproteobacteria bacterium | reverse complement strand
GACATCCGCCGCATCGACGCGGTGCTCGAGCGGATGGCGGCCATTGGCATGCCACTGTGCATCCATGGCGAAGTGACAGATGCCGAAGTCGATATTTTCGACCGCGAAGCGGAATTCATCGACCGCGTGCTCGCTCCGCTCGTCGCGCGACTGCCGCAGCTGAAGGTGATCCTGGAGCACATCACCACCGAGCAGGCGGTGGATTTCCTCGAGGCGGCGGGCCCGAAGGTGGCGGCGACGATCACGCCGCAGCATCTTCACATCAACCGCAACGCCATACTCGTGGGCGGCATTCGCCCGCACATGTTCTGCCTGCCCGTCGCCAAGCGCGAGCGGCACCGGCTGGCGCTGCGCCGCGCCGCGACCTCGGGATCGGCCAAATATTTCCTGGGCACCGACAGCGCGCCGCATCACCGCCGGGACAAGGAATCGGCTTGCGGTTGCGCGGGGATATTCAACGCTCCCTTCGCTCTCGAAAGCTATCTGGCGGTGTTCGACGAGGAGGATGCACTCGACCGGTTCGAGGCCTTCGCTTCGTTGAACGGCCCCCGCTTCTATGGGTTACCCGCGAACGAGGATCGCATCACGCTCGAGCGAGTATCGGTCACGGTCCCCGATGAAGTTTCCGGCGGCGAAACTGCCATCGTGCCCTTCCATGCCGGCGAAACCCTGGCCTGGCGCCTCGTCGATTAGGCGGTCTTGGGCGCGCGGCTTTGCCGCCACATGTCCCAGCCGAAGATCGCTGCGGCCGCCCAGATACAGGCAAAGCAGGCGGCCTGGGCTGGCTTGAGCGGTTCTTCGAACACGGTCAGACCCAGCACGAAGACGATGCTGGGCGCGAGGAACTGGATGAAGCCGAGCGTGGAATAGGGCATCCGCTTGGCCGCGACCGCGAACATCAGCAGGGGGATCGCGGTCAACACGCCGCCCAGCACGATCGCCAGGCTCAACTCGGTGCTGACTGCGAAGGACGAGCCCGTCTGCATCGCGTACCAGGCCGCAACCCCGATCGAGGGGACCAGCAGCAGTCCCGATTCGATCGTCAGTCCGGGTAGCGACCCGACCGGCACCTGTTTGCGGACCATTCCGTAGACGCCGAAACTGAACGCCAGCGTCAGGCTGATCCACAGCGTGGTCAGCGCGCCTTCCGCCAGCAGTGCCACGCCCAGCGCGGCCAGCGCCACCGCGATCCATTGCGCCCGGTTGAGCCTTTCGCCCAGCAGCAGCGTGCCCAGCAGCACGTTGACCAGCGGATTGATGTAATAGCCCAGACTCGCCGCATAGACGTGGTTGTTCTGGATCGCCCATACGTAGACGACCCAGTTCACCGCTATCAGGGTAGCGCTGAGGAACAGCCAGCGGAGGCTCTTGGAATCCGCGAGTGCCGCGCGCAATTGGGGCCCCTGGCGCCTAAACCCCACGATCAGCAGGCAGATCGGAAGCGTCCAGATGATCCGCCATGCGACAAATTCGAATGCCGGTACCGCCCGCACGAGCAGCAGGTAGAGCGGGAGGAACCCCCAGATCACATAGGCGCCGATCGCCACGGGCAATCCGGAAGGCCGCGAGTCGGCGTCTGGCTGGTTCATCATCGGCGGCTAGGGCTGCTCATCAGAGGCTGCAAGCATCAACTTGCCTGCTGCCAAAGCTCGGCTCGTCGCAAAATGAACAAGCTGAATCGCCGGTTGCACGCCGTTCATAATCAGGCCGATATTACTGAACAAATCGAGCGACGCGATGGCGCATCGCAGGAAGCAAAGGACTGAAAAATGGCCAAAGCATTCACCTTCGCCGGAATGGCCCTCGCCGCCACCGGTCTTGCCCTTTCCGCCCCGGCCGCCGCGGCGCCCGCCACGCACGCGTCGGTCGCGAGTACGGCCTTCGGCCAGAATCACACGGCAGCCAGCAGCTTTGGCGATTTGACTTTCGACCACCGGCCCGATCGCCGCGACCGCTGGGATCGTTCCGATCGCTATGACGACGATCGCTATGACCGTCGCGACCGGCGCGATCGCTACCAGGGCCGGGGCCGCGGCCCCTCCTATGACGATCGCTACGCTGCCAATTATGGTCAGCCGGTCCGCCGCGACACGCGCGTCTGGCGCGGCAACGACGGGCGCTACTACTGCCGCAAGGACAATGGCACGACCGGCCTGCTGATCGGCGCGGGCGTTGGCGCGCTGATCGGCAACGAGGTGGCAGGTCGCGGCGACCGGACGCTGGGCGCCATCCTCGGTGCGGCGGGCGGAGCCTTGCTCGGCCGGGAGATCGACCGCTCCAGCACCCGCTGCCGCTGACACACCAGCCAGTTTCGTCCGGGCCCACCCCGGATCGAGACGCGGTTCCACCGGGCCGCGGAAGGCGCCGCATCTCTCATCCCGAGAGCTGCGGCGTCTTCATCTTTGCCTTCCATCCGTCCCGCAATGGCGCAAGCGGTGCCGGGCGTCTGGTCAAGCAACCG
>JAHJPT010000150.1 GCA_018819685.1 Alphaproteobacteria bacterium | reverse complement strand
CGGCATGGCGCGCGAGAAGATCGTCTCGGTCACGGTCGACAAGGATCTCGCCGGCCCGCCGATGGACGAGAGCTTCCTCAAGGCCGAGGTGGTCGAGAGCCGCCGCCTCGACATCACCTACGACCGCGACGCGACCACCGCGGGCCAGGTGCTCGCGCTGGTGCAGAGCCACGGCTACGCGATCGAGGACGTCACCACCCGCGAGGCCGATCTCGAGGACGTCTTCGTCAGCCTCACCGGCGGCGGCTGAGGGCGGTTTTGCTGCTGTCAGAGCCATCTTCCCCCCGCCCGCTTGCGGGAGGGGTCGGGGGTGGGCAAGAAACAGGAATGTCCGAGTGGAAAACCCGCAACACCCAGCGCGCCCGAGACTTGCGCAATGCCGCAACGCCCGCCGAACGGATGCTGTGGACCCATCTCTCCCGCTCGCAACTCGGAGCGAAATTCAGCCGCCAGATGCCGGTGGGACCCTATTACGCCGATTTCCTCTGCCGCTCGCATCGGCTGGTCGTCGAACTGGACGGACACTCGCATGAGATGCAAACCGAACACGATGGTTTGCGCGACGCTTTTCTGCACCGTGAGGGTTATCGCGTGATGCGGTTCACCAACGACGAGGTTCTGAACGATATGGAAGGTGTGGCGATCGCTATTCAGGTAGCGCTGAAAGACAGGCCCACCCCCGACCCCTCCCGCAAGCGGGAGGGGGGCTCGTGACTCACGACGTCCTGATCATCGGTTCGGGCGCAGCCGGGCTGACCGCGGCGCTGGCGCTGGCCGAGACCCGCACGGTGCTGGTTCTCGCCAAGGGGTCGCTCGACGGCGGCTCGACCGCCTGGGCGCAGGGCGGCATTGCCGCGGTGCTCGATGCCGGCGACACGTTCGAGGACCACATCCGCGACACCATGGTGGCGGGGGCGGGGCTCAACGACCTCGAGACGGTGGAATTCGTCATCGAACGCGCGCCGCGCAGCATCGAACGGCTGCGCGAGCTCGGCGTCCCCTTCAACCGCGGCAGCGACGACAGGGGAGGCGATCTCCACCTCACCCGCGAGGGCGGGCACAGCCACCGCCGCATCGTCCATGTCGACGATGCCACCGGCTGGGCGGTACAGGAGGCGCTGCTCAAGGCCGCCGCGGCCCATCCCAACATCACCATGCTGCCGGCACGCGCCTGCATCGATCTGATCACCGGGCGCAATGCCGAGCGCTTCTCGGGCGACGGCCATGTCTGGGGCGCCTATGCGCTCGACGAGGCCACCGGCAGGGTCGAGGCGCATGTCGCGCGCGCCACCATTCTTGCCGCAGGGGGCGCAGGGCGCTGCTACCGCTTCTCGACTGCGCCGCGCGGCGCCACCGGCGATGGCATCGCGATGGCCTGGCGCGCCGGAGCGCGGGTTTCGAACATGGAGATGATGCAGTTCCACCCCACCTGCCTCTACAATCTCGAGGTCAAGAACTTCCTCATCACCGAGGCGGTGCGCGGCGAGGGCGGGCGGCTCTACAACCCGCGAACCGGCCATCGCTTCATGGCCGATTACGACCCCGAGCGGATGGAGCTCGCCCCGCGCGATGTGGTCGCCCGCGCGATCGATTCGGAAATCAAGCGCTTCGGGCTCGACTATGTCCATCTCGATATCAGCCACCAGCCGCCCGAATTCGTCCGCGAGCATTTCCCTACGATCGACGAGAAGCTCTCCGGGCTGGGGATCGACATGACCACGCAGCCGATCCCGGTGGTCCCGGCGCAGCACTACACCTGCGGCGGGGTGGTGGTGGACTTGGCCGCGCGGACCGATCTGCCGGGCCTGTGGGCGGCGGGCGAATGCACCGAGAGCGGCTTGCACGGCGCCAACCGGCTGGCGTCCAATTCGCTGCTCGAATGCTTCGTCTTCGGCGAGGCGGCGGCGCGCGACATCCTCGCTAATTGGGACGACATGCGCGATCCCCCTGCGATCCGCGAATGGGACGACACCAAGGTGACCGATTCCGACGAGGAAGTCGTCATCAAGCAGAACTGGACCGAAATCCGCCGCTTCATGTGGAATTACGTCGGCATCGTGCGCACCACCAAGCGGCTCGAGCGTGCCGCCCACCGGATCAAGCTGCTGAACGAAGAGGTCGCCGACTATTACGGTCATTTCCGTGTCACGCCTGACCTGATCGAGCTGCGCAACCTGCTCCAGTCGGCCGAGCTGATCGTGCGATCGGCGCTGCATCGGCATGAGAGCCGCGGGCTGCACTATACGCTGGATCACCCGCAAACCGACGAGATTGCCCGCGATACCGTGT
>JAHJPT010000149.1 GCA_018819685.1 Alphaproteobacteria bacterium | reverse complement strand
TGCATTAGGTTGGCTGAAATCCGGGGGAAATGGGTCTGCGATGCAGCTCGAAAGCACCCCGAAGCGGCCGAGGAACATAAATCCATGCGCAAATTCCGCGTTTCCACTTCCCTCGCGAGCTGCGCGGTCGCAGCGCTGGCTCTGGCCGGTTGCGCAGGGTCCGGCGGGACCGAACTGCCGCCCGCGACCTTCGTCGCGCTGCAGGAAGGGCCGGGCGAGCAATATGTCATCGGCCCGCTCGACAATCTCACGATCCACGTCTGGCGCAACCCCGAGCTAGGGGCCGAGAAGATCCAGGTTCGTCCCGACGGGCGGATCACCATCCCGCTGGTCAAGGACATGCCCGCGGTCGGCAAGACGCCATCGATGCTGGAGGAGGATATCCGGCTCCAGCTTTCGCAATATATCGAGGATCCGCTGGTCTCGGTGATCGTCAACGAATTCGCCGGCACCTTCAGCCAGCAGGTCCGTATCGTCGGCGCCACCGAAAAGCCGGCCTCTATCCCCTATCGCGCCAATATGACCGTGCTCGACGCGATGATCGCGGTCGGCGGGCTCAATGATTTCGCCGCCGGCAACCGCGCCAAGCTGATCCGTTTCGACAAGGAGCAGGGACGCCAGCGCGAATATGCGCTGCGGCTGACCGATCTGCTGCGGCGCGGCGACAGCGAGGCGAATGTGATGCTGCGCGCGGGCGATGTCATCATCATCCCCGAGTCGGTCTTCTGAGAGCGAACCCGCAATGAACGAGGTCTTCGAAGAACTGCGCGCGGCGCTCCATCAGGTCTGGAACCGGCGCTGGATCGCGCTCGGCGTGGCCTGGGGCGTCTGCGTGCTCGGCTGGCTGGTGGTGGCGCTGATCCCCAACAGCTACGAGAGCCGCGCGCGTATCTATGTGCAGGTCGACGACGTCCTCTCGCAGCAGCTGGAAATCTCCGGCGACGGCAAAAAGGAACTGGTTCGCGTCCGCCAGACTCTGGCCAGCGCGGTCAATCTCGAAAAGGTCGTCCGCGCCACGAAACTGGGCGAGGATATCACCACCGATTCCGAATTGCAGGGCGCGGTCACCAATTTGACCGAGAACGTCGTGGTCAAGGGCGAACAGGACAATCTGTTCGAGGTCAGCGCAACCATCGGCAAGGCGGATTTGAGCGATGCCGAGAACGCCAAGCTGTCGCAGGATGTCGTCACCAAACTGCTCGACATCTTCCGCGAGGAGAACATCTCGGGCAATCGCGGCGAGGTCGCCGATACGCTGGTGTTCCTCGACCGCCAGCTCGAGGAGCGCAAGCAGGAACTCGAAGCCGCCGAACAGCGCCGCCTGACCTTCGAGGCGCAGTATCCCGAACTGATCGGCGGGACCGGCACGGTCTCGACCCGGCTGCAGACGCTGCGCACCGAGATGCGCGGCGTCGATGGCGATATTGCCGCCGCGCAGAGCGCGCTGGCCGCCATCAACGGTCAGGTCGCGGGTACGCCGCGCTCGATCCAGATGCCCGGCATGGGTGGCGGCGGGGCGCGCGCCGCATTGATCCAGGCGCAGTCGCAGATGGCCGCGATGCGCTCGCGCGGGCTCACCGACAGCCATCCCGACATCCAGACCACCCAGCGCCAGATCGAACTGCTCGAACGCCAGGCGGCAAACGAGGGCGATGGCGCCTATGGCCAGCCCAATCCCGCATACACCTCGCTGATCGCCATCCGCGCCGAGCGGCAGGCCAATGTCCAGGCGTTGAGCGCCCGCAAGGCGGCGTTGCAGGCCGACATCTCTGGCCTGATCGCCTCGCAGGCGCAGGAGCCGGAAGTCGCTGCCGAAGCCAACCGCATCTCGCGCGATTACGAGGTGCTCAAGACCAAATATGACGAGCTGCTGCGGGATCGCGAGGAAATGCGCCTGCGCGGCCAGGTCCAGACCGAGCGCAGCGCCTTCCAATTCGAGGTGGTCGATCCGCCGACGATTCCGCGCAAGCCGGCGGCGCCCAACCGCCCGATCCTGCTGATCGGCGTGCTGTTCGTCGGCCTTGCGGCGGGGGCGGGGACGGCCTTTGTCCTCGGGCAGCTGAAATCCGCATTCTCGACCGCCGACCGGCTCGAGCGCGCGCTCGACCTGCCGGTGGTGGGGACGATCTCGCGATCGATGACCAAGGCGCGCGCCGAGCTTGCGCGCAAACGCTCAAAGCAGTTCGCCGCCGGTGTGGGCGCGCTGGGCGGTGTCTGCCTGCTGCTGCTCGCGGTCGAATTCATCCAGGTCGGAACGGTGGCGTGAGAGGATCGTGAGCGTGAACAAGCCGATCAACATCGTACCCCCCGGCGACGGGAAGGATGAGGCGGACACCCCGCAGGCTTCAGGCAAGCGCTCGTTGTTCGAGCGCGCCAGTGGGGCTTTCGGCTTCGACAGCCTCGCACCCGCCAGGGTTCCGGCCAAGCTGCCGCAGGGCAAGGCAGTCCGCATGCCTACACCGCCGCGCCGCGCGGTTGCGCCCGGCGATGCCGAGGACAGCGCAACGACCCGCGATCTGGCGCCTGCGTCGTCGCAGCCGCCCGTAGTCATCGACGCCGAAGCCGACGCCCGGCCGCCACGCCAGCGCGAAGTCGGAGGTCGGAAGGTCGAATTTTCCGGACCGCTGCACCCGGTTTCCCGCGTTCATCTGCGCGAACAGGGGCTGATCGACCCCGATCTGGGATCGAGCGGGCTGGTCGAGGAATTCCGCATCGTCAAACGCCAGGTGCTAGCGATCGCCGAAGCCGACGGCACCGCGAAAGCGCGCCGCGTGCTGATCTGTTCGCCGCATCCGGGCGAAGGCAAGACGTTCTGCGCCACCAATCTCGCCATCGCGCTGGCGGGCGAGCGCGAATCCGAAGTGCTGCTGGTCGATGCCGATTTCGGCAAGCCCTCGATCATGAAGACCTTCGGGCTCGATCCCGCCCCGGGCCTCATGGATGCGCTGCGCGATCCGAGCATCGACGCCGAGAAGCTGGTCGTGGGAACGGACATACCGGGCCTGTGGATCCTGCCCGCCGGCGAGCGCAGCGGCTCGGATGCCGAGTATCTTGCCAGCGAACGGACCTGGGAAGTGCTCAACCGCCTCAGCCGCGGCGCGCACGACCGCATCCTGATCTTCGACAGCCCCCCCGTCCTCGCAGCCTCGCCCGCAGCCGAGCTCGCCAAGCATTGCGGCCAGACCTTGCTGGTCGCGCGCGCCGAGCAGACCGCGCGCGCCGCGCTGGAAGACGCGATCGATCTTCTCTCGGGCTGTCCCGACATCCGCCTGCTGCTCAACGATGCGACCTTCAGCCCGAGCGGGCGCAAGTTCGGCAAATATTACGGCTATGGGGAATAGGCATCATGAAGACCCGCTTCATCGCCAGCCTGACGGCCGGCTGCGCGCTGATCGCGCCGCTGCCGCTGATGGCGCAAAGTTATCAGGGCCGCGGTTCGCAGGAGCAGACCGGATCGGCGCAGGAACCGGAGGGGCAGACCGCGCCGACCGGACGGCGGCTCTCGGTCGAACCCTATATCGAAGCCTCGCAGATCCTGACCGCGCAGCTCTCGCCCTTCGACGACGTGCTGACCTACACCCAGGTCGCCGCCGGGGTCGACGCCTCCTACATCGGGCGCAACAGCGGCGCTTCGGTGTCGCTGCGCTACGAGCACAATTTCGGCTATGGCGACGCCAGCGACAGCGACACCGTCAGCGGGATCGCGCGCGGCTACACCACCCTGGTCCCGCAGGTGCTCACGCTCGAAGCGGGGGCGCTGGCCAGCCGCACAACGGTTACGAGCGGCGGTGCGAACGTCTTTGCCGGGCAAAACAATCTCGACAATTCGTCGCAGACCTATTCCGCCTATATCGGGCCCAATCTCTCCGCCGAGATCGACCGAGTCGACATCACCGGCAATTACCGGCTGGGCTACACCCGCGTCGACTCGCCCGATTTCGTCGCCCCGGGGGGCAGTCCCGCCGATGTTTTCGACGAGAGCGTCACCCACAGTGCGCAATTGCGCGCGGGAACCCAGCCGGGCGAATACCTCCCCGTCGGGATCGGCGTGGGCGGCGGCTATTTCCGCGAGGATATCGACAATCTCGACCAGCGGGTGATCGATTCCTACCTTCGCGCCGATGTCACCGTGCCGATCACGCCCGCGCTCGCGGTGATCGCCGGGGTCGGCTACGAGGATGTCGAAGTATCGAGCCGCGATGCCTTGCGCGATGCGGCGGGCAATCCCGTCATCGGCCCCGACGGAAGGCTGGTGACCGACGAGAGCGGCCCGCGCCGGATCGCCTTCGAGGCCGACGGGCTGATCTGGGACGTCGGCGTGCTGTGGCGCCCGAGCCAGCGCACTTCGCTCCAGGCGGTCTATGGCCGCCGCTACGACAGCGACACCTATTACGGCAATTTCAGCTGGCGCCCGAGCCGCAACTCCACGCTGGGCGTCAACGTCTACGACACGCTTAGCGGCTTCGGCGGTCGGCTGACCAATTCGCTCGCCGCGCTGCCGACCGATTTCGAGGTCGTCCGCGATCCGATCAGCGGCGCGATCGTCGGCTGCGTCAATTCGGTCAGCGGCGCGAGCTGCCTCGACGGCTTGCTCGGATCGGTGCGCTCCTCGGTGTTCCGCTCGCGCGGGGTCTCGGCCTATTATTCGCGCCAGGTCGGTCGGACCACCGCCGGGATCACCGCGGGCTACGACCGTCGCACCTATCTGGGCGCGCCGGGCACCGTGCTCGAGGCTTCCGACGGCGTCTCGGACGAAAGCCTCTACATCGCCGGCACCGTCACCGGACCGTTGGGACGCGATGCGGGCTATACCATCGCCACGTATGCCAGCTATATCGACAGCGGCTTCGTCGGGGTGGGCGATGCGCTCGCGCTCGGCAGTTCGGCCGCCTACAACCGCAGTTTCACCCGCAATCTCACGGGGCGGGTCGCGGTGGCGGTGAACTATCTCGACAGCGAAGTGTCTGCCGAGGACCTCAAGAGCGCGTCGGCCCTGGTGGGCCTGCGCTACGGCTTCTGATAGGAAGATCCGACCATGTACGAACAATATTACGGCTTCTCGGAACGTCCCTTCCAGCTCACCCCGGATCCGGCCTATTTCTTCGAGAGCATCACCCACAAGAAGGCGCTGTCCTATCTCGGCTACGGGCTGAACCAGGGCGAGGGCTTCGTCGTCATCACCGGCGAGGTCGGCTCGGGCAAGTCGACGCTGGTCGCGCATCTCAAGGAGAAGCTCGACGCCGACCGGATGACCGTTGCCGAGGTGGTCACCAGCGCGCTCGACGGCGAGGAGATGATCCACGTAGCCGCGCGCAGCTTCGGTCTCGATGTCGAGGGCCGCGACAAGGCCGCCGCGCTCGCCGCGATCGAGCATTTCCTCCATGAGGAAGCGCGCAACGGCAAGCGCTGCCTGCTGATCGTCGACGAATCGCAGAACCTGACGATCGGCGCGCTCGAGGAGCTGCGGATGCTGTCCAACTTCCAGCTCGGCGCGCATCCGCTGCTGCAGACGCTGCTGCTCGGCCAGCCCGAGTTCAAGCGCCTGCTCGCCGGTTCGCCCGAACTCGAGCAATTGCGCCAGCGGGTGATCGCGGCGCATCACCTCGAACCGATGCAGCCCGGCGAGATCGAACCCTATGTTCGCCACCGGCTCGAACATGTCGGCTGGGACGGCAATCCCGAACTCGACCACGCGATCTTCACCAGGCTCCACCGCGCCACCGGCGGCATTCCGCGCAAGATCAACCAGGTGATGACCCGGTTCCTGCTGCTCGGTGCGGTCGAGGAGCAGGCGGTGATCGATGCCGACATGCTGCAAGCGGTGAT
>JAHJPT010000148.1 GCA_018819685.1 Alphaproteobacteria bacterium | reverse complement strand
TGACTGGCGTCGCCCCCTGGACATCGGACGCCAGGCCCGCACCGCTCACACCTGGACCCGAGACCGCTCCAGCAACCGCTGCCAGTTCTGAAGGCGTGTCGGCGACCCCCTCGACGGCCGACTTGTTGGCGGGCTGCGGGTAGAGATAGCCCACGGCCGCGTCCCAACCCAGCAGGAGCAGGGCCGAAAGCACGACGGCGAACAGGAGATTGCGTTGATTGGTCAAAATCGGTCCCGTCAAAAACTTCGATTTGGGGTGCTGTGTTATTTTATCAATACACCCGTATCGCGGATGCGCTGCAGGTGTTCAGGGCACCGGGTCGTGTCCGTGCCCTCCCCAGGGGTGGCAGCGCAATATACGCTTCGTCGCAAGCCATCCACCCCTGATCGCGCCGTGTTTTCCCAGCGCTTGGATAGCGTATTCGCTGCATGAAGGGGAGAAGCGGCAGGTGGGGGGCAGGATCCGGCTCGGGCCGAGCTGCCACAGCCGCGCAATCCAGATCAGCGGCTGCTTCATCGCCTTGGGCCGCGCGCCGAACCCGGCGAACGACCGCGGCGGCGGTCGCCCTTGCCCGCGGCCGCGCGCGCCAGGGCGTGGTCCAGTTCGGCGGCCAGCGTCGCGAAATCGCGCTCCACCCCGCCCTCGCGGCCGATCAGCACATGATCGTGATCGGGCAGCCCCCGCTCTGGCAGCGCCGCCCACAGCAATTCACGGAAGCGGCGCTTCATGCGGTTGCGCACCACCGCGTTGCCGATCTTCTTGGTGACGGTAATGCCGTAGCGTCGGCCTTTTCCGCCATCGGAGCCGACATTGGGGTGGACCAGCAGAACGAAGCCCGGCTGCGCCACACGAATCCCGCGATTCGCGGCGAGAAAATCGGCGCGCTTGGCGATGACTTGTGGGTGCCGGGACATAGGAAGGCTCACCCCCGCTGCGGGCCGGAAACGACACGGGCTCCCTCAGGGAGCCCGCATGGCCGGTCGGCCGACCGCAGCGACGCGGCCCTCAGGCCGGCCGAGCGGTAATGACGCACGCGCATGAGCGCGCGCGCAAACACATCAGGCGCAGAGCGTCTTGCGACCGCGACGACGGCGGGCGCGCAGAACCTTGCGGCCACCCGGAGTGGCCTTGCGTGCGAAGAAACCGTGGCGACGCTGGCGCACCAGGTTGGAAGGCTGGAAAGTCCGCTTCATCGGATCGTCCTTATCTAAATACGTTCAAGGGTGCGCGGCCAGAGGCACGAGGCACCAACAAAAAGGGCCGCCCGTCGAGGCGACCGCTCTTGGGAGGCGCGCATAGTGCAGCCACGCCCCTGCGTCAAGCGACGCGACACAGCTTACTGCATGCGAACCGAGAGGTAGGCGATCCGCGGCGCGCGCATTTTGGCATAGCGATCGACCCATTGCCCCATCTCGCCCGCTTCCATCCAGCGCGCGCGGTGATGCGGGACCGAATTGGTCATCGCGTAGAACGCTCGCGCCTGCTGTGGCGACATCCCCATCTCGGCATAATAGTCGAGATAGACGCGGTTTTCGGGGGCATCGAGCGAGAAGTCGTCGGCTTCGCGGCCGTATTCGTCGCGCCAGCTATGGACCGCGAATTCGGCGCCCGGATCCATGCTGCGCTCGATTCCGGCGAGGAACAGCTCGACCGCGCCCGATCGCACCGAACCATGAGAAGGAACATGGGTGCTGAGGCCAGCCTTGCGGATCATTCGTCCGAGCTGGAGATTGGCGCGATCGTCGAGCGTGCCGGGGCATTCGATCATCTCGAGTCGCGAAAGGCCCGGATTGTCCGCCAGCACCCGCGCAAACCAGCTCGGGCTCATCGCATCGGTCTCGCCGACCAGTTCGACCCGATCGCCGACCACGCGGAACGGACCGTATTGCATTGCGCCGTAGCGGGCCGCGCGGCGGTGCGACTGAACGAAGCTTTGTGTCCGGGGCTGCTGGACCGGGGCTCGCCATTGGGGAAGATCGCGCGGGGTGGCGGAATAGGTGATCGGCTGACCCTGGCTCGGGCGCGGCAAGGCGAAGCGCTGGGCCTGTTCGCGCGCCGGGCGGATCGGGGCTGCACGCATCGGCTGCGACCGGACCGGTTCGACCTGGGCCTGGCCCTGCCACGTCACCACCGGCTGCGTCGGCAGATAGATGAGCGCCAGCGACTGGGCGGCGGCGGGGGTGGCGCCGGCAAGACCGAGCGCGGCGAGCGAGAAGGTGGCGATCCGAAGCATGTCGGATGTCTGCCGCCCGCCACCTTGCGAACATCCCAAGGGCTTTGGCTAACCCGGCCTTAACCATAATGTCCGCGCCAACGCGCTGATGGCTGCCCCGCCAGCGCAGGCCACTCGACACAGGGCGAATCCCGCTCCACAAGGGAACCTTCGGCACAGCGCCACGACACGACGGCAAGCACCACGAGGGGGGACAGGCTTGGTCGCACTGGTTCGCACGGTCGCCTATCTGGGGCTCGAGGCACGCGCGATCGAAGTGCAATGCCAGGTCGCGCCCGGCCTGCCGCGCTTCAGCGTGGTGGGCCTCCCGGACAAGGCGGTGGGCGAAAGCCGCGAGAGGGTGCAGGCGGCGCTCTCCGCGATGGGGCTGGCGCTGCCGCCGAAGCGGATCACCATCAATCTTTCTCCCGCCGACCTGCCCAAGGAAGGGTCGCATTACGACCTGCCGATCGCGCTGGCGCTGCTCGCCGCGATGGGGGTGACCGATGCCGAACAGCTGATCGAGTGGGTGGCGGTGGGCGAGCTGGCGCTGGATGCGCGAATCGTCTCCTCGCCAGGCGTGCTGCTCGCGGCGATTCATGCCAGCGAGGCCGAGCTGGGGCTGATCTGCCCGCGCGCGCAGGGAGCCGAAGCGCGCTGGGCCAGCGGCGTGCCGGTGATCGCCGCGCCCGATCTCGCCAGCCTGCTCAATCACCTGAAAGGAACGCAGCGGTTGCCCGAACCAGAGCCGGGGGAGGTCGAGAAAGCTCCGCCCGGTCCCGATCTGAAGCGGGTCAAGGGGCAGGAGACCGCCAAGCGCGCGCTCGAGATCGCCGCCGCCGGAAGTCACAATCTGCTGATGGTCGGCCCGCCTGGAGCGGGAAAGTCGCTGCTTGCGTCCTGCCTGCCGGGGATATTGCCACAACTCAGTCCCGCCGAAGCGCTCGAGGTCAGCATGGTGCAATCGGTCGCGGGCACGCTTCAGGAAGGCCGGATCAGTCGCCAGCGGCCGTTCCGCGCGCCGCATCACTCGGCCTCGATGGCCGCGCTCACTGGGGGCGGATTGCGGGTCAAGCCGGGCGAGGTCAGCCTCGCGCATCTGGGCGTACTGTTTCTCGACGAGCTGCCCGAATTCCAGCGACCGGTGCTCGATTCGCTGCGCCAGCCGCTCGAGACGGGCCATGTCGATGTCGCGCGCGCCAATGCGCATGTCACCTTTCCCGCGCGAGTGCAACCTGCTTTGCACGTAAACTAAACAAGCACCTTTTGGAGATGTGAACTTCACATTTCCCAAAATTGGCGACACGATCGCACGTTAACCATTGATCATGCTTGACAAAAATTCGATCTGGCCTAGATCGGGCTCATCAGAACAGAAGGTGACGGACACCCTCTGTGGGGTTCATATCCTCGCGGCCTTCGGGCCGATCGTCCTGGGCACAAGCTCGTAAGCGGCGACGTTGGGTATCGTAGGTCGAAAGTCCCCCCAACCGGAAACGCCCACGGTCATTTGAGCCGTGAAGCGGGGCTAAAAGGACCCCCGGTAGCGCCGCTTCTGATGGCGGCATCAACCAACGCCCAATGGGTGTGGCTGGTGCCGTATGTTGCTATCAATACGCATCCACCACGAACCATTTGCGCGTTTGCCAAGGGGCAAACCGAAATGAACGCCGTTACAACCAAAGCCAAAAACATCACCGCTAAAGCCGATAAGCCGGCTGCTCGCCTTCCTGCCGCCGCCATCACCGAGGCCGCAACTTTGACAAAGGAGGTCGCAGGTCTCCGCGATGCCGAACTGGGAAGCGAACGAAAGCGCGCGCTACTATACCGTGCCTTCTCGAAATACGTGCTGAAGTATGGTTTGGAGGCCATCAATGAGCACGCGAAAAAGGAAGGATACGACGGCAAACAATCGAGGCTGACTTATCAGCTCGCTGCGCAGTTTCTGACTGGTATCAACATCTTTGAAGTCAAGGGTGACGATAGAGCGGAACGACAAACGCTCGTCCGGCCTTTCGCGCTTGTACTGGATGCACTCTTGCGGCGCGCAGACGAGCATAGCAGCTTGGAAGAGTCCCAGTGGCTCGAC
>JAHJPT010000147.1 GCA_018819685.1 Alphaproteobacteria bacterium | reverse complement strand
CGATCTGACCGCCGAGATCCGCGCGGAATTCCCGCCCGCCTATGTCGCCCTGCACAGTGATTTCAACGAAGCGCTGGCCAGTCTGCGCGAGCTGATCGGTTCGGTCATCGAAAGCGCCGCCACCATTCGCACCGGCTCGGGTGAAATCGCTCAGGCTTCCGAAGACCTCGCTCGCCGCACCGAAGCCAATGCGGCTAGCCTGGAGGAAACCTCCGCCGCGCTGTCGCAGATCGACGAGCGGATTGGAGCGACCGCCAAGGCTGCGGTCCAGACCGTCAAGCGCGCCGACAGCGCCATCTCGACCGTCAGCGGCGGTCGCGGCGTCGCCGACGAGGCGGTCCAGGCGATGACGCGCGTTTCGGAGAGCGCAAAGGGCATCAACGATGTGATCGAGGGCGTCGACAAGATCGCTTTCCAGACCCGCGTCCTCGCCATGAACGCGGCGGTCGAGGCGGGCCGTGCCGGAGATGCCGGTCGAGGCTTCGCGGTGGTCGCGGATCTGGTCTCGGCGCTCGCGATGCGGGCGGAAGAAGAAGCCGGTCGCGCTCGCGACCAGCTGACCGCGACGCAGGACGATATCGGGGCTGCGGTCGAGATGGTGCAGAAGGTCGACGGGGCGCTTGCGGATATCGCTGAGGGCGTTTCGGAGGTGCACTCGCTGCTCGGCGGGATGGCTACCGACAACGAGGCGCAGGCCACCGCGATCAGTCAGATCGCCAGCGCGGTCGGTTCGATGGATCAGGCCACCCAACAGAACGCCTCGATGGTGGAAGAAACCTCCGCCGCAGCGCTCAGCCTGTCGGGTGAGGTCAACGCTCTGTCCGAACGGGCTTCGCAGTTCGATGTCGGCACCGCGGCGCAGGGTGGCTCTGCACGTGTCGCTTCGCTTCGTGCCAGGTCCGATGCCAAGGCCTTGCAAGCCAAAGCCGCGGCTGCCGTGGCGGCAATGCCCGCCCTCGCGGTCGCGAACGACCGGGCTGCCAACGAAGACTGGACCTCCTTCTAGGGTCTGCTCCAGCCCGATTGTAGAATTCACGATGCCAGGCGCGCATCCGGCCTCCTGCCGGATGCGCGCTTGTCGCGTCGTGTCGGGATTCGCGGATGATCGATGGTCAGCCCGATCCAGCTACCTGGAAAATAGCACAGTTCGCCGGTCTCGTGATCGATCTGCGCGATCAGGACCGCGTCGCGCGACGGTCGGCCACGGCGAACGGGCCCGGTCTGGATAGGGTCTCGACGCGAAGCGCGCGTCAGTGCTGCGGCAGTGGTGAACCTGAGTAAGAAAATCCTCGATCGGCTACACAGAGGATCAGACGTCTAAACCAGGCTTCGCCATTCCCGAATACGGTGTGCGTGTCCTCGCCCTCGAGCTATTCCCGCAAGGCGCTGTCGCGCAGCTTCGTGATCGGACTGAGCAGATAGTCGAGCACCGTCCTCGTGTCGCCGATCAGGCTGACGTTGGCGACCATTCCCGGTCCGATCGGGAGCGCCCGGTTCGCCCCGCTGCGCAACACGTTCTCGGCAGTGCGGACGCGGACGATGTAGAAGGTTTCGCCGCTCTGCTCGTCGGGCACGGCATCGGGCGAGATCGCCACGACCTCGGCTTCCAGTCCGCCATAGACGCTTGGATCGTAGGCGGTCACCTCGACCTTGGCGCGCTGGCCAAGATGGATGAAGGCGATGTCCTGCGGCCTGACCCGCGCTTCCACCAGCAGGTTCTCGTCGCCCGGAACGATCTCCACCAGCGGGGCGCCGGGCGCGACGCTGCCGCCGATCGTCGTCACCAGAACGCGATTGATCCGGCCCGCCAGCGGGGAGCGCACCACGGTGCGGTTTGCGCGTTCGGTGAGCGCCGGCATGGCGCTGCGCCGGACCGCGAGTTCGGCCTGGGTGCTGGCCAGATCATTGGCCGCCAGTGCGCGCCACTCCTGCCGGACCCGCGCCGCGGATGCGCGCGCTTCGGCGATCCCGGCTTGCGCCCTTGCAAGGCTGGCGGCGGCGGCGGCGGCTTCGCGCGAGGCGATATTGGCAGCGCTCTCGGCCTGCATCAGGGTCAGCCGCGGTTCGATCCCGCGCTCGACCAGCGATTGCAGCAGTTCCGCTTCGGCGGTGCGCGCCTCTCGCGCCGCGTTGCGCGCTTCGAGCATCGCTCCGGCTTCGGCGGCGCTGCGCTCCGCCTGGGCCACCCGGGCCTGCGCGCCGGCGCCGAGGCTGGCGAGATCGGCCATGCGCGAAGCGTGAAGCGCGCGCTCGATCCGAACCTGCTCCGCGGTGGTGGCATCGCCGGCGGCGGGAAAGACCGGCGTGCGGCCCTGAACCTCTGCCTCCAGCCGGGCCAATTTGATCTGCAGCGCGGAAACCAGCGCCTGACCGCTGCCGAGATCTGCGCCGGTCTGCGTCGGATCGAGCCGGATCATTTCCTGCCCGACATCGACCTCCTCGCCCGGCTCGACCAGGATGGCCTCGACGATGCCGCCCTCGTGGTTGGAGACGATCTGGAGTTGCGAATTGGGCACCACCCGGCCTTGCGCGCGGACGGTGCGTTCCAATTCGGCGAAGCCGGCCCAGAGAAAGAAGACGACGACGAAAGCCACCATCGCCCACAGCAGAATCGTGGTGGCGGTGCGCGGCTTTACGCGCAACGCAAGATCCTCGAGATTGCGATGCTCCATCTCAGGCCGCCTTGGGCCGCGTGATCTGCTTGAGGACGGCGTCGCGCGGCCCGTCGG
>JAHJPT010000146.1 GCA_018819685.1 Alphaproteobacteria bacterium | reverse complement strand
GTCAATCCCAGGGAAGTGGAGGATGTCGTCGCGCATCTGGTCGCCATGCTCGATGGCGGCGCGGACTACAGCTTCGACTGCACCGGCAACACCACTGTCATGCGGCAGGCGCTCGAATGCTGCCACAAGGGCTGGGGCACCAGCATCGTGATCGGCGTGGCGGAAGCGGGCAAGACCATCGAGACCCGCCCGTTCCAGCTCGTCACCGGGCGCAATTGGCGCGGCACCGCCTTCGGCGGCGCCAAGGGCCGCACCGATGTGCCCAAGATCGTCGACTGGTACATGGACGGCAAGATCCAGATCGATCCGATGATCACCCATGTCCTCAAGCTCGACGAGATCAACAAGGGCTTCGACCTCATGCATGCGGGCGAGAGCATCCGCAGCGTGGTGGTCTACGACTGAGCGAGACTACGCTCACAAAACGACACGCAAATAACGACAAGGAGGAGAATGCCATGTTCAGCCACGTGATGCTCGGCGCCGACGATATCGACGCCTCGAAGAAATTCTACGACGCCTGTTTCGCCGCATTGGGCGGCCCCGAGGGGCGGGTCGATCCCAAGGGCCGCGTGCTCTATATGCACAAGGGCGGGATCTTCCTTATTTCCGAGCCGATCGACGGCGGCAGGGCCTGCGCCGCCAATGGCGGCACCATCGGCTTTGCTGTCGACAGCCCCGAACAGGGCGACGCCTGGCACAAGGCGGGCCTGGAGAACGGCGGCACCGCGATCGAGGATCCGCCCGGCATCCGCGAGAGCGAGATCGGCAATATGTATCTGGCCTATCTGCGCGATCCGGCGGGCAACAAGGTCTGCGTCCTGAAGCGCATGGGCTGATGACTTCGACATCCGATCATCGCCCGTTCGAGACGGTCTCGGAAGCCAAGGCGTTCGGCGGGGTGCAGGGAGTCTACTCCCATGCCTCCGCCGAAACCGGCACCGAGATGACCTTTGCGGTCTATCTTCCTCCGCAGGCCGAGAGCCTCGCGGCGGGAGAGACGCTGCCGGTGCTGTATTATCTCTCGGGGCTGACCTGCACCCACGCCAATGTCACCGAGAAGGGCGAATACCGCGCCGCCTGTGCAGAGCATGGCATAATCTTCGTCGCCCCTGACACTTCGCCGCGCGGCGAGGACGTGCCCGATGCCGATGGCGAGTATGACTTCGGGCTGGGCGCGGGATTCTATGTCGATGCGACGCAGGCGCCCTATGCAGAGCATTACCGGATGCGCAGCTATGTCGAGCGCGAACTGCCCGCGCTGATCGAGGCGAACTTCCCGGTCGATCCCGCGCGCCAGGCGATCATGGGCCATTCGATGGGCGGCCACGGCGCGCTCACCGTCGGCTTGCGCAATCCCGACCGCTTCCGCTCGATCAGCGCCTTTGCGCCGATCGTTGCGCCCAGCCTCGTCCCTTGGGGCGAGAAGGCGCTGGGCAGATATCTCGGCGAGGATCGCCAGAGTTGGCGCGAATACGATGCGGTCGCGCTGATCGAGGACGGCGCGCGCGCCGATTGTGTGCTGGTCGATCAGGGGATGGCCGACCATTTCCTCGTCGAACAGCTCCAGACCCACCGGCTTGCCGAAGCCTGCAAGGCGGCGGGAATGGACGCGATGATCCGGCTGCAGGAGGGCTACGACCACTCCTATTTCTTCATCTCGACCTTCATGGCCGAGCACGTCCGCTGGCATGCGGAGCGGCTGAAGGCCTGACCTCCTCAGCTGGCTTGGGGGCTCATTCGAAGGCGCAGCGCGCCGCTGACGCGCTCACCACCGCCATCGCCTCGGGGTCGTTCCAGTCGCGGACATGGCCAACCAGTCGCGGGATGGTGAGCCGGCTGTCCTTGTCGCGCACCGCATCGGCGAAGCGCGAGATCCGGCGGATCTGCTGGATCGACAGCTCCTCGGCCCAGATGTCCGCCATGCAGGTGGCGATACCCAGCGGCACCCCCGCCTCGGCGAGCCCGGCCTCCACCCGCTGCTCGGCAACGGTCGCGCAGCCCGCCAGCGGGAGCAGCGCACATGAGGCGGCAAGAGCGAAAGTTCTGGAGTGCATCATGGTCCCTTTGCTGCTGCCGACCGCCATCGAACGCTGCGCTGGCTGACTGGCTTCTCCGCAGCCGCTCGATAATGCCCGAAAGGTCGACGACGAAGTGATGCTTGCGCAGCCGGTTAATTGCAACCGGCTGCAAGCATCATTGCATTTCGCTTGCATTCCTCGCCCCCTGGTTCAAGTCCCGTTTTTTGAGGCCAACAAGGGGATGGACCAAGTGAACGCATTGCTCAAACTGGCGGCGCCTGCCGCATTGCTATTTGTCGGTTCGGCCGCCCTGTCGGCGGGCAAGCAGGATTTCGATCTGGTCAATGCGACCGGCTATACGATCTCCGAAGTCTATGTCGCCCCTTCTTCCAGCAACGAGTGGGAAGAGGACGTAATGGGCCGCGACATCCTCGAGAACGGCGAAACCGTGACGATCGAGTTCGCCCCGCGGCAGAAGGCCTGCAATTACGACATCAAGGTCGTCTGGGACGACGGCGACGAGGCTTTCTGGCAGGGCTTCGACCTCTGCACCGTCTCGCAAGTCACGCTGCACTGGGACAATGGCCGCGCCTGGGCGGAATACGAATAACGGGGTGCCAGCGGGATCCTTGCGGACTCCCGCTGGCGAACCCTCAGACCAGTCTCCGCCCGCCGACCCAGGTCAGGCGGCTGCGGCATCCGACCTTGCGGCCCGCGCGGGTGAATGGGCCGCGGGAATCCCCCGCCCGCTGACAGGCGCGGCGCTTTCGAACCGCGTCGCGCCACCTCTTCCCTCCGCCCCCGCACCCTGGTTGCCGACCTGGAACGCCTGGGTGAGCTCGGCCAATGTGCCGACCTCTTGAGTGAGGTTGCGCGCCGCGGCCGATGTTTGCTCCACCATCGCAGCATTCTGCTGCGTGGAACGGTCCATGGTGCCGACGCTGATCGTGATCTCGCCGATCGCGAGCGCCTGCGCATCGTTGTCTTGGGCCATGCTGCCGAGCAGGGCGTGGACCTGATCCACGTCCTGCGAGATCTCTGACAGCGCCCCATCGACCCGTTGAACCATCCCCACGGCTGCCTCGATATCGGTCTGCGTGGCGGTGAGCTGATCGCGAGCGCGGCCTGCTTCTTCCTCTGCACGCATCGCCAAAGCCGAAACCAGGTCCGCGACGACGGCAAAGCCGCGGCCCGCTTCGCCCGCACGGCCGGCTTCCACGGCAGCGTTCATGGCCAGAACGCGCGTCTGGAACGCGATCTTGTCGAGTCCTTCGATCACACTGTCGATGCCCTTTGCCGAATCCGCCACGCGGGTCATCGCCTGCACTGCCTCGTCGGCAATTCCGCGACCGCTCGAGACGGTCGCGATCGCCTGGTCGGCTCGCACCACGGTGGAGCGCGAAGCTTCGGCACTGGTCCTGATGCGATCGTCCATCTGCGTGATTGCGGCGGAGGTTTGTTCCAGGCTGGCCGCATTGCCCTCGGTGCGACGCGCCAGGTCCTCCGAAGCCTGCGCGATCTCATGCACGCCGCCGTCGATCTTTTGGGCGCCGTCGGCCACCGCAGCGATCATCTCCCCGACCTTCGCCAGCGCGCCATTGTAGCTGTCTTCCAGCGTGGCGAAGCTCTCCGGCATGCCGGAGAGGCGGCGGGTAAGGTCCCCCTCGGCGAGCGAAGCCAGCGCCTCGTCGAGGTGAGTGACCGCAGCATCGCGGGAGGCCTGCGCTTCCTCGAAATAGACCGAGAGCGACAATTCCATGTCCAGCAGAGCCGCCTTGACCAGAGCGATGGTGGCATCATGGGTGGCGCCGGGGTTCCACAACCCAACCAATCGTTTCCAGAAGGGCGTCCGCCGGGCGACGCCTGCGACGAGTTCCTCCACCACCAATGCATAGCTGCCTACGTACCAGCGCGGCTCCAGACCGATGCGGGCGTGCGTGGCGCCGATCCGGTGAGTGCTTTCCAAATAGGTGGCGCCGTATTCGCCCTCGACCACGCGCTCCCAATGCTTCTCCTGCGCGGCCTTGGCTTTGGCCATATGCGCCGGACTGTCGAAGAATTTTGCCGTGTGCGGCGTACGCTGCGCCCGCGAATAGAAGCGATCGAGGGCCTTGCCGATGATCGCGCGCACAGCCGGGCGGGTCGTGCGCAACGCCTCGCGCTGGGCGGTACCGAACTCCATGAATTCCAAACGCGAACGGATTTCGTCAGACAAAAGCGACTCCTGATGAAAGCGGCGGAGCACCATTCGTGCATCACGCTACTATTCTAGAGTCATGATGCCCGATGCGGCGCATTCTCCGGCAATTCTCATGCGCATTTCTGCGCTCTCGCTTGCGTCACGACGTCCCGCGGCGCGGAGCTCTGCTACGCTGGTGCCCCGGATCCGCCGCTCACCTCGAAGACCGCGAATTCGGCTCGCCAGTTGGCACCGCCCGGGCCCAGTTCGCGGGCGTCGGTGAAGAACCAGCGGCGTTCGATCGCGAGGCCGAGTTCTCGCGCCAACGCCTCGAAATCATGCACCGTCACATGATGGATATTCTGCGTCGCATACCAGCTTACCGGCAGGTGGCGGGTCACTGGCATCCGGCCATAGCGCAGCAGCGCCCAGCGCATCCGCCAATAGGCGAAATTGGGAAAGCTGACGAAGGCCCGGCGCCCGGCTCGGACCAGTTCGGAGAGCATCAGATCGGGCCGCTCGGCGGTCTGCAGCGTCTGGCTGAGCACGGCATAATCGAAGCCGTGATCGGGATAATCGACCAGATCGCGGTCGGCATCGCCCTGGACCACGCTGAGACCGCGCGCGACGCAGGTCTCGACCAGCGCGCCGTCGATTTCGATCCCGCGCACGTCGCAGCCCTTGCCCAGCAGCGCCGCCATCAGCGCGCCATCGCCGCAGCCGACATCGAGCACGCGGGTGCCAGGCTCGATATGCGCGGCGATGACCGCGAGATCGGGGCGCAGGTCGGAGGATACGGAGGCGCTCATTCGAGGAAGCCCTTCACCACCCGGTCGAGCGCGGGGACATCGAGCAGGAAGCTGTCGTGGCCGAAGGGCGCGGAGAGCTCGACGAAGCTGACCGGCGCGCCCGCGGCGTTGAGCGCGTGGACGACATGGCGGCTCTCGGCGGTGGGGTAGAGCCAGTCGCTGTCGAAGCTCACCAGGCAGAAGCGCGCCTGCGACCCCGCGAAAGCTTCGGCGAGCTTGCCGCCATGCTCCTCGGCGAGATCGAAATAGTCCATCGCGCGGGTGATGTAGAGATAGCTGTTCGCATCGAAGCGCTTGGTGAAGCCGCTGCCC
>JAHJPT010000145.1 GCA_018819685.1 Alphaproteobacteria bacterium | reverse complement strand
GAGAGCAGCCGCGCGTTGATCTCGTCGCGCTTGGACAGCGTCTCGTCGAGATCCATGCTGCCCATCACCGTGCGCAGATTGGTCGTGGTGAGCGCCATGATCGCCTGGTAGAGATTGGAGACCTCATAGGCGGCCTTGCCCGCGTCGAGCACCTGGAAGAAGACCACCGCATCGACCCCGACCATGGCGTTGTCGGCGGTGATGATCTCCTGCCCGGGAATGTCGAGCACCTGTTCCATCACGTTGATCTTGCGCCCGACACGATCGATCAGCGGGATTATGAGGTGGAGGCCGGGCTCGGCCGCGATGGTGTATTTGCCGAGCCTCTCGATGGTGTAGACGTAGCCCTGTTTGACGACCGTGACCGCCATCACCAGGAAGATGAACAGCACCAGCACCGCCAGCGCCATGAAAATCAGACCACCCATCGCACTCGCTCTCCCGTTTGGGAGATCAGCCTACCCCATGGTGCGCCGCTCGCACAATTGAAAAGCTGACCGGTCTGAATGGACATCTGCCGCACGGCGCGGCAGGATGCCTGCCGAGGCGACCGGATACCGGCGCCCGGGGAGAGGGTGACATGCGAAACTGGGGATACGCCGTATTGGCGACGATCGCGCTGGCGGGCTGCAGCGAGATGGCAGCGCAGGAAAACGCCGGCGACATCGATGCGATCAGCCTCGTCAACGCCGACGCCGACTGGGCCAACTGGATCACCCACGGACGCACCTATTCCGAACAGCGCTTCTCGCCGCTCGAGCAGATAAACCGCGACAATGTGGGCGAGCTCGGCCTCGCCTGGTTCGCCGATATGGACACCGCGCGCGGACAGGAAGCCACCCCGCTGGTGATGGATGGCAAGCTCTACGTCACCACCGCCTGGAGCAAGGTGAAGGCCTACGACGCGGCAACCGGCGAGCCCTTGTGGGAATACGACCCGCAGGTCCCCGGCGAGACGGCCGTCAAGGCCTGCTGCGACGTCGTCAACCGCGGGCTCGCGGCCTGGGGCGACAGCCTGTTCCTGAGCACGCTCGACGGGCGGCTGGTGGCGCTCGACCGCGACACCGGAGCGGTCGAGTGGGAGAAACTCACGGTCGACCAGGGGCAATCCTACACCATCACCGGCGCGCCGCGGGTGATCGACGGCAAGGTGCTGATCGGCAATGGCGGCGCCGAATTCGGCGTGCGCGGCTATATCGCCGCCTATGATGCGGCCGATGGCGAGGAGCTGTGGCGCTTCTACACCGTGCCCGAAGGCAATGAGGACGAGGACGAAGCGGCGCCCGAATATCTCAAAGCCGCCGCCGAGACCTGGAGCGGCGACGTGCTAGGCGGCGAGAACGGTATCGGCGGCGGCGGGACGGTGTGGGATTCGATGGCCTACGACCCCGAACTCGACCTGCTCTATATCGGGGTCGGCAACGGCAGCCCCTGGAACCGCGCCTATCGCAGCCCCGGCGCCGACGGACGCGGCGAGGGCGACAATCTCTACCTCTCCAGCATCGTCGCGATCCGGCCCGACACCGGCGAATACGTCTGGCACTATCAGACCACGCCCGGCGAGACCTGGGACTATACCGCCACCCAGCATATCGTCCTCGCCGACATCGCGATCGACGGGCGCGAGCGGAAGGTGCTGATGCAGGCGCCCAAGAACGGGTTCTTCTACGTGCTCGACCGCGCGAGTGGCGAATTCATCTCCGCCAAGGCCTATATCCCGCAGAACTGGGCCGAGGGGATCGATGCCCAGGGGCGCCCGATCCAGAAGCGCGAGGCGCGGATCGATATTACGGGCAAGCCGGCGATGGTGATGCCCGGCCCGCTGGGCGGGCACAATTGGCACCCGATGGCCTTCCACCCTGACGAAGGGCTGGTCTATATCCCCGCTTTCGAGGCGGCGACGATCTACGCGCCCGAAGCCAATTGGAAGCCCGACCGCGCACGCGGATTCAACGTCGGCTTCGATCTTGGCGCGGGCGATCTGCCGCCCGATCTCGGCATCCGCCGCGAGGTCTATGGCACGGTCAAGGGCAAGCTGCTGGCCTGGGATCCGGTCCGGCAGGAAGCGCGCTGGGAGGTGGAATTCCCCGGCCCCTGGAACGGCGGGCTGCTGGCGACCGGCGGCGGTCTGGTGTTCCAGGGCAATTCCTCGAGCGAGTTCAGCGCCTACGACGCCGCCGATGGCAGCAAGCTATGGAGCTTCCCGGCGCAGACCGGGATCGTGGCTCCACCGATCACCTATACGGTCGCCGGCGAGCAATATGTCGCGGTGCTGGCCGGCTGGGGCGGCGCCTATGCCATCTCCGCCGATGGCGGGCTGGTGAACGATCAGGGGCCGGTGCAGAACATCAGCCGGCTGCTGGTGTTCAAGCTGGGCGCGGATGGCGCGCTGCCGCCGATGCCCGAGCTCGCGCAACTGCCACTCGATCCGCCGCCCAGCCGCGCCAGCGCCGCCACCATCGCCGAAGGCGGCAAGCATTACGCGCGCTATTGCGCGGTATGCCACGCGCCCGCCGCGGTGGGATCGACCGTGCTGCCCGATCTGCGGCGCAGCGGCACGCTGTCGAACAAGGACGCCTTCCTCGCTGTGGTCCACGACGGGGTGCTGACGCAGAACGGGATGGCCAGCTTCGCGGCATCGCTCTCGAAAGAAGAGATCGACGCGATCCGCGCCTATATCGTCTTTCGCGCCAATCAGGACCGGCAGATGGAGGCGGAGGCGGCTGAGCGCCGGACGGTAGCGGTGCGCTAGCTCGGACCCTTCGGCCACGCGCGCAATCGCCGGCGTCAGCTTAGCTCGGCAGTATAGAGCTCCATCAGCTCCATCCAGGCGCGTTCCGCCGCCGCGCGGTCGTAGGCAGGCGAGTCGGGCACGGTCCAGCCGTGGTCGGCAGGATAGACCTCGATCTCGGCGCGCACATCCGCAGCCTCGGCCGCCCGGCGCAGCACGGTCTTGACCTCGGGGTCCTTGGCGTCGTCGTTCTGCGCGATCGCGATCAGATAGGCGGTGTCGGGGGTCTGCTCGAACAGATTGTGCGGGCTCAGCGAATTCCCCTCGTCGACCAGCCCGCCGCCGTGGAAGCTCGCCGCCGCCTCGACCCGCGAAGGGACCGCCGCGGCGGTCCAGACGGTGAAGGGGCCGCCCATGCAATAGCCCTGCGTGCCCACCCCGCGCGCGGTGTCGACGCTCGCCTGCCGGTCCAGCCAACCCACCAGCGCGCGCGCATCGCGCATGATCGGTTCGGCGGTGAGCTTGCCGCGCCACGGCCCGACCTTGTCGAACCCGCCGCCGGCGCGGAAGGCGGCGAAATCCTCGAACTGCTCGCCCGCGACGTCGCGGTAATAGGGATTGACCACCAGCACCGCGTAGCCGCGCTCGGCCAGCCGCCGCGCCATCATCCGGAAGGCATCGCGCAGGCCCGCGATGTCGGGCCACAGCAGCACCGCTGGGTGGCGGCCGCTCGCTGGGTGGACGAAGAAGGCGTCGGCCTGGCCATCGGGGGTGGCGATCGTCACCGAACTTTCGGCCAGGCTGGGACCGCGCACGGCCTCGCCTAGTGCAGCACCGGCGCCGCCATCCATCCCGGTGCAGGCGGCCAGTGCCGCGGAGCCGCTCAGCGCGGCGAATTGCCGCCGGTTGAAACGCGGCAAGTCCCGCCCGTCGAATTCACCGTCCCTGCACATCGTCTCTCTCCTTGCTCGCTTTTCGAGGTCTACCGCCTCCCCAGCGCACCCTCGCTCTGCTCCATCAGCTTGGCGATGATTGCGGCCACCGGCTCTTCTTCCTTGAGCATCCCGACCGACTGGCCCGCCATCAGGCTGCCGTTCTCGACATCGCCGTCGATCACCGCGCGGCGCAGCGCGCCCGCCCAGTAATGCTCGATCTGCAATTGCGCCTCGGCCATCGCGATCTCCTCGCGATCGAGCGTGCCGGCGACCTCGCGCTGCTTGTCGGTGAAGGCCTCGGTGCCCTTGTTCTTGAGCGCACGCACCGGGATCACCGGCAGGCGCGGATCGACCTGCACGCTGGCGACCGCATCTCGGGCATTGGCGCGGAAGAAAGCCTTTTTGAAATTCTCGTGGGCGATGCTCTCGGTGGCGCAGGCGAAGCGGGTGCCCAGCTGGACCCCGGCGGCGCCCATTTCGAGATAGCCCGCGATCGCCTGGCCGCGCCCGATCCCGCCGGCGACGAAGACCACATGGTCTTCCGCCAGTTCGGGAAGCATTTCCTGCGCCAGCACGCTGGTCGAAACCGGGCCGATATGGCCGCCCGCCTCCATGCCCTCGATCACCAGCGCATCACCGCCGGAGCGCAGCAGCTTCTTCGCCAGCGCCAGCGTGGGCGCGAAGACCACGACCTTGGCGGGATTCCTGCCGCCCTTGATCGCCTCGACGCTGCCCTTGGGCGGGATCCCGCCCGCGAGCACGATATGGCCCACCGCGTGGCGTTCGCACACCGCGATCAGTTCGAACAGATCGGGGTGCATGGTGATGAGGTTGACGCCGAAGGGCTTGTCGGTGCGCTTCCTGGTTTCGGCGATTTCGGTGTCGAGCAATTCGGGGGTCATCGCGCCGCAGGCGATCACGCCGAAGCCGCCAGCGTTAGAGATGGCAGAAACCAGATTACGCTCGGACACCCAGCTCATCGCGCCGCACATGATGGCGTATTCGGTGCCGAGAAATTCCGCGCCGCGCTGCATCAACCGGCTGGTCTTGGGATAATCGTTCATGCTGCGCGCACTACGGGCCCACGCGGCGGGGGGCAAGTGCGTGCCGGATCAGCGCCCCGCTGCCCAGTTCGCGTGTTGCCGCCGCGTCAACTCCACGAGGTCGCCCATCACCACCGGCATGTCGAGCAGGTGCAGTCCCCAGTCGTCGAGCCGCCTCTCGCCCGCGTAGACGTCGCCGGTGATGTCGTCGACGCGCCGGTCGGTCGCATCGCCGCGGACCGTCACCGCGAGATAATTGGCGCCGCCGCGATCCTCGCAGCGCGCCTCGATCATCCCCGGCACCGAGACGAAATTGGTCGTCGGCAGCGGCTCGCCCACGACCCACTCGGTCATCGGCTTGCTCGAGGTGCCGACCCCGCCGGTCGAGAAGATCGCATCGGCCTGCGCGCCCTTGCCGAGCAGCGCGGCGGGGTTGACGCAGAGTGTGTGCATTCCGGCATTCTGCGAACGCCCGAACCGGCTGCCCGGGGGCGGCGGGACATCGTCGCGGAAGGTGACGTAGGTGACCACGCAGCCGTGCTGGTCGGCGCTCGTGCAGGCGGGCATCCAGGCGAAGTCTCCCGCCGCAGGATCGCTCGCCGAGCGCTCGACATTCGTGCCGATGAGCAGCGCCGAAACCACCTTGGCGCGCTCCTCGGCCGAGGTCATCGTCTCGAGCAACTGGCTGAGCATCCCGCTGCCCTGGCTGTGCCCGATCAGCACCACCCCGCGCCCGTCGTTGTCATTGGCGAGATAGCTCTTCCACGCAGCCTGCACGTCGCCGAAAGCAAGCGCGCGGTCGGGAACCGGATCGGTGCCGCCCGCCATCAGGCTCCGCAAGGCGGTCAGCGTGATCTGGCGGTAAAGCGGCGCGAACACCCGGCAATGCTTACGGAACCGCGCCGCCTGCGCATGCGCCACGCGCAGTTCCTCGGCATTGGCGCTCATGTCGCTGTTGCCGCCCGGATCGTTCGAGACGGTCGGGTAGACATAGAAACAATCGAACGGACGGTCCGCATCCGGCACCAGCGCTTCGGCGCGCATCGCGCCCTTGGCGTCCACCACCGTGAGCGACTGGTCGCTGGCGCAGGCATCGATCCGCTCCGGCTTGCACAACCACGCGGCATCCTGCGAATAATCGGGGGCGCTGGTCTCATCGGCCGAGGCCGGCGCAGCCGTGAAAACCAGCAACGCGGCGGCCATCCATGCGAATCTCATCATACCTCTCCTCCTGCCGATTCGAGGATGCGGTATGCTGCGGCGACAGTAAAGCGCAATCCGCGTTTCAGGCGCCGTAGACGATCCGCACCCTGTCCGCCGCCTCGCGCGCGGCGCGGCGCGCGGTGTCGGTATCCGGGCCGGTCGCCAGCGCGACGCCCATCCGGCGATAGGGCCGCGCCTCGGGCTTGCCGAAGATGCGGATATCGGCGCCCTCGGCCATCGCGTCGGCCAGCCCTTCGTAGCGCAAGCTTGCGCTGTCGCGATCGGCGAGGATCACCGCCGAGGCCGCCGGGCGGGCGCGGATCGGCGCGCGGACCGGATCGGGGACCGGCAGCCCCATCACCGCGCGGGCGTGGAGATCGAATTCGGACAGGTTCTGGCTCAGCAGCGTGACCATGCCCGTGTCGTGCGGGCGCGGCGAGAGTTCGGAGAAGATCACCTCCTCGCCGCGAACGAAGAATTCCACGCCGTAGAGTCCGTAGCCGCCCAGATCCTCGACCACGATGCGCGCCATTGCCTGCGCGCGGGCGATCGCTGCATCCGCCATGGCGGCGGGTTGCCAGCTCTCGCGATAATCGCCGCGCTCCTGCCGGTGACCGATCGGCGGACAGAAACTCACGCCCGCCCGGTGGCGCACGGTCAGCAGGGTGATCTCGTAATCGAAATCGACGAATTGCTCGACGATCACGCGGGCCCGGTCGCCGCGCATGTTGGCGACCGCATAGTCCCACGCCGCTTCGAGCCCGTCCGCATCCTGCACCGTGGTCTGGCCCTTGCCCGAGGAAGACATCACCGGCTTGATCACGCAAGGGAAGCCCGTGTGCTCCGTGGCGGCGCGCACCTGCTCCAGATTGATGGCGTAGCGATAAAGCGAGGTGGTAAGCCCCAGTTCCTGAGCCGCGAGATCGCGGATCGCGTCGCGGTTCATCGTCAGCTGCGTCGCCCGCGCCGATGGCACCACGGTGAAGCCCTCGGCCTCGAGCTCGGCGAGCACCTCGGTGCGGATCGCCTCGACCTCCGGAACGATGTAATCCGGGCTATGCCGCTCCACCGCTGCGCGCAATTTCGCGCCGTCGAGCATGGAGAACACCTCGCGCGCATCGGCCATCTGCATCGCGGGCGCGTGGTCGTAGGCGTCGCAGGCGATCACATAAGCGCCCAGCCGCTTGGCCGAGATCACGAATTCGCGCCCGAGCTCGCCCGAGCCGAGCAGGAGGATTGTCGCGGTGTGGCTCATCGCCCCGACCTCAAGCCGCCTCGTCCGGCGCATCCAGCCCGTAAGCGGTGTGCAG
>JAHJPT010000144.1 GCA_018819685.1 Alphaproteobacteria bacterium | reverse complement strand
CGGGGGTGTGCCCTGTCTTGGCGAAGCTGGCGCCGAGGCGACCGGCTCTTCTTCGCTGGAAGGCGGGCGGGCCTTGGTTGCGGCAGGCGCGGGAGCGGGCGGTGGGGCAGGTGGCGGGCTCGGCGCCTCGGGGGCTTCAGCCCGTCGATCGAGCGGTGGCTTGTCCTGGTACCAGCTGTGCTTGCACTTGGCGCAACGTACCGTCCGGCCATCCACGCCGATCGCGCTGTCGGGCACGACGTAGCGGGTGGAACAGGCGGGACAAGCGATGATCATCTCATCCGGTCTTAGTCCGCTGCCCGAATCGCAACAAGTGCGACATCTGTCGGCAATCGGCCCGTTGGGCTTTTTTCCACACCGCTGCGCGGCTATATCCGAGGGAAGATGGGGATTTCCGGCAATATCGCGGCGTTGAGACGCCTTTCCGCTGGGCCGGGCGCGTGAGCAGATCCGAAGAGGAAATCGTCCGGTTCGACAATGTGGGCCTGCGCTACGGCACCGAAAAGGAGGTGCTGAGCAACATCGCGTTCAGCCTTTATCCCGGGCGGTTCTATTTTCTCACCGGGGCGAGCGGGGCGGGCAAGACCTCGCTGCTGCGCCTGCTCTATCTCGCGCAGCGCCCCTCGCGTGGCGCGATCCGGATGTTCGGCCGCGACGTCATCACCGAGCCGCGCGAGCAGCTGCCTTCGTTCCGGCGACGGCTGGGGGTCGTGTTCCAGGATTTCCGTCTGGTCGAGCATCTCTCCGCCTTCGACTATATCGCGCTGCCCTTGCGCGTCTCCGGCGTGCGCGAGGTGGATGTGCACAAGCCGGTCTCCGACATGCTCGACTGGGTCGGGCTGGCGAACCGCTCCGATGCGCGTCCGGCGACGCTGTCGGGCGGCGAGCAGCAGCGCGTCGCGATCGCTCGCGCGGTGATTGCCCGGCCCGATCTGTTGGTCGCCGACGAACCGACCGGGAATGTCGATCCGGAGATGGCGCTCAAGCTGATCCGCCTGTTCGAGGCGCTCAATCGGCTGGGGACCACGGTGGTGGTGGCGACCCACGACGTCCACCTGTTGCGCAAGGTGCCCGATTCGCTGATCATGCGGCTCGACAAGGGGCAGCTCTCCGATCCCACCGGGGCGCTGCGCTATCCGCCGCGCAACCCGATGCCCGCCCCCAAACCCGGTTCGCCAGGGGATGCTGCGCGATGAGCAAGCCCCCGGTAATGGCGCGCGCGGTTGAACGCGGGCTCGCGCCGCTCAGGGGCAGGCGCGCCTCGCATCTGCTGCCGCGCGCGCGGCTGGGCGGACCGATGCCGTGGGTAATCGCGATCATGGTGGCGCTGACGGTGCTGGCAACGGGGGGTGTGCTCGCGCTGACCAATCTGGTCGATCGCGCCCGCGCCGATCTGGCAGGGGGTGTGACGGTCCAGATCGTCGAAGCCGATCCGGTCCTGCGCGCCGCGCAGGCGGAGCGCACGATGGCGGTGCTGCGCGATCTGCCCGGTGTCGGCGATCAGCGCCTCGTGCCGCAGGCGGAGCTGGAGGCGCTGATCGAACCCTGGCTCGGTGGCGGAGTGCGTAGCGAGGTCGTGCCGTTGCCGGCGCTGATCGACGTCCGGCTCGAGGGCGAAGTGCACGACGAGGCGCTCGATAGCTTGCGAAGTGCGCTCGCCGAGGTTGCACCCGATGCGCGGGTCGACGCCCAATCCGACTGGCTCGGGCCGGTGTTCGATGCCATCGCCGCGCTGCGGTGGTTGGCGCTCGGATTGATTGCGCTGCTCGCCTTCACCAGCGCCGCAGCGGTCTGGCTGGCGGCGCGCAATGCGCTTAACGCCAACCGCTCGACCATCGAGGTAGTCCATCTGCTCGGCGGCACCGACGGCCAGATCGCGCGGATATTCCAGCGCTCGGTGCTGATCGACGCCGCGCTGGGCGGGCTCGTTGGGCTGATCCTTGGCGCGGTCGCGCTGACGATCCTCGGGGCACAATTCGCCGCGCTCGACGCGGGGCTGGTGCAGGGTGGCGGGCTGGACGCCATCGACTGGCTGCTGATGGCGTTGGTTCCCTTCGCCGCAGTCGCAATCGCCTTGCTCACTGCGCGGATGACGGTATTGGCCTCGTTGAGGAAAATGTTGTGATCCTGCGCTTTGCCGCCTTTCTCCTGCTCGCCTACGCGCTGGGCTTTCTCGGTTTCGCGGTGACGCTGCCGCAGCCGCTGGGCGATGTGGAGACAGATGCAGTGGTCGTGCCAACCGGCGGGTCGGGCCGGATTGCGCGCGGGCTCGAGATCGTGCGCGAAGGCAAGGCGGGCCGGATGTTCGTTTCGGGCGTCGATCCGGAAGTCAAACCGCAGGAATTCGCCGCCCAGTTCGGAGTTGCGGGGCGCGAAATGGATTGCTGCGTTACGCTTGGCTTTCTGGCCGTGGATACCCGTTCCAACGCGGGCGAGGTCGCGCAATGGGTGAGCGAGAACGAGATCGAGGATCTCCGCCTCGTCACCACCGACTGGCACATGCGCCGCGCCGCGGGAGAAATCCGCGGGGCGATCCCGGATACTGTGGTGATCTACGAAGACGCGGTGCCTTCCAGCCCGGATCTCCAGCAATTGTTCCTCGAATACAACAAGCTGCTCGCCTCGTCGGTCTCGCAGGGCATGCCCGCCTGAGGCGCCCGACCATGCTGCTCATCCGCAACATCGCCTTCTATCTGGCCTTCTATCTCGGTTCGCTGGTGGTGACGACCGGCACGCTGCTGGCGCTGCCGTTCAGCCATGCGCTGTTCCGCAAGCTGGTCCATGCCTGGAGTGCATGGCATCGCTGGTGCGTGGTTTACCTGCTGGGCTGCGAAGTGATCGTAGAAGGAGAGCCACCTACCGAGCCGGTGCTCTACGCGGTCAAGCACGAGAGCTTCTTCGAGGCGATCGACACGCCTGAACTGTTTCCGCTGCCGGCCGTGTTCGCCAAGCAGGAGCTGTTCAAGATCGTCGGCTGGGGCACAGCGGGGCGCGCCTACGGCCTCATCCCGGTGGCGCGCGCGGCGGGGGCCAAGGCCCTGATCGGAATGATCCGCGAAGCGCGGCGAATGGCGGCGAGCGGGCGTCCGCTCGTGATCTTTCCCGAAGGAACGCGCGTCCCGCATGGCGAGCGGCGGCGGCTGCAGGCGGGCTTCGCGGGTCTCTACAAGGCGCTCGGCCTGCCCGTCATTCCGGTCGCGGTGGATAGCGGGCCGCTGTATCATCGCGGCCTGAAGAAACGAGGGCGGATCACCTATCGTTTCGGCGAACCGATCCCGCCCGGACTCGATCGGCAGGAGGTCGAGGCGCGCGTGCTCGACGCGATCAACACGCTCAATTCGTGAGCCCTAGACCGCGGCTTCAGCCTCGCGGCGCAGCACCGCGGCGATCTCGTCCATGTCTTCGGTGCTGCCGATGGTGATCCGCAGGGCGTGGGGCAGTCGCTGGCCGGGCAGGTGGCGCACCGCGTAGCCCGCCTCGGCCAGCGCCGCCAGCGCACGCTCCGCGCTCAGCGCACCCTCGAACAGCACCAGCAGGAAATTGGCCTTGCTCGGCACCGCATGCAGACCCCGATTGCCGAGCGTTTCGACGGCTTCGGCAAAGCGCGCCAGCCCTTCGGCATTGTGCCGGCGCGAGCGCTCGACAAAGTCCTGGTCGGCGAGAGCGGCGCGCGCCGCCACCTGTCCGCTCACCGTCACGTTGAACGGCCCGCGAATGCGGTTGAGCGTGGCGATCAGCGCCGG
>JAHJPT010000143.1 GCA_018819685.1 Alphaproteobacteria bacterium | reverse complement strand
CGATTAGCTGGGTGGCGCCGCTCGATCCGTGGCGGATCACGATGGCATCGGCGTTCATTGCGTTCAACGTGATCGCGGTATCGATCAGCGTCTCGCCCTTCTTCACGCTCGATTGCGCGGCGTGCATGTTGACCACATCCGCGCCCAGCCGCTTGCCGGCGATCTCGAACGACAGCAGCGTGCGGGTGGAGTTCTCGAAGAAGGCGTTGATGATCGTCAGGCCCGCCAGCGCATCGTGATGCTTGTTCGAGCGGCGGTTGAGTTCGACCCATTGTTCCGCCTCGTCGAGCAGATACAGGATCTCGTGCCGCTCGAGCTGGCCGATCCCGGTCAGGTCGCGATGCGGAAAGGCTTGCCGGCCCGCGGGATAGCGGCCGACGGCGGAGCGGAGCGGCGGCGATGTCATTAAAGGCAAGTCCCTAGTCGAGCGGCATCGCCCGCTCAAGCACAATTGCATGGCGTTTCGGCTTCGAGCGCCTAGTTAGGGTCCTCATACTCCTGAAGGATCGACTATGAAATTCGCGGGCCGGGTCTGGCGCTTGCTGGTGGGATTGAAGGACGGGCTGGTGCTCGTCTTCATGCTGCTGTTCTTCAGCCTGCTGTTCGCGGTCCTGACCGCAAGGCCCAGTCCGGCGCAGGTGCGCGAAGGCGCGCTGGTTCTCGAACTCGACGGGGTGATCGTCGAGGAACGCACCGAGATCGATCCCTTCGCCGCGCTGCTGGCGCAAACCGCGCCGGTCGGCGAATTCGAGGCCCGCGAACTGGTCCGCGCGATCGACGCGGCGGCCGGCGACGACCGAATCGAAGCGGTGGTCCTCGACCTCGACCGGTTCCTGGGTGGCGGGCAGGTGCATCTGCAGGCGGTGGGCGAAGCGCTCGATCGGGTCCGCGCGACGGACAAACCGGTGCTCGCCTTCGCCACCGCCTATGCCGACGACGGGGTGATGCTGGCCAGCCACGCCAGCGAGATCTGGCTGGATCCGCTGGGCGGCGCGGTGATCGCCGGACCTGGTGGCGGACAGCTCTTCTATGGCGAATTGCTCGATAGGTTGAAGGTCAACGCGCGCGTCTATCGGGTGGGCACCTACAAGAGCGCGGTCGAACCCTACACCCGCGATTCGATGTCCGAACCCGCGCGCGAGAACTACGCCGCGCTCTACGGGGCGCTGTGGGAGGAATGGCAGGCGCATGTGAAGAAGGCGCGCCCGCAGGCGGATATCGCCAGGGTCACTCGCAATCCGGTAGCCTGGATCGAAGCCTCTGGTGGCGATCTCGCCAAGGCGGCGCTATCCGCCGGACTGGTCGACAAGCTTGGCAGCCGTCAGGAATTCGACGCCAGAATGGTGGAACTGGTCGGCAAGGACGAATGGACCAGCGCGCTCAACGCCTTCCCGCAAACCGAGCTCGAACCGTGGCTACAGGACACCGCGATCCCCGAGACCGGCTCCGCCATCGGAGTTGTCACGATCGCGGGCGAGATTGTGGATGGCGACGCCGGACCGGGCGTCGCGGGCGGGAAGCGGATCGCCGAGCTGCTCGACGAAGCGCTCGAGGCCGATCTGGCCGCGCTGGTGGTGCGAGTGGATTCGCCGGGCGGATCGGTGTTGGCGAGCGAGGACATCCGCCGCGCCATCCTGCGCCACAAGGCACGCGACATTCCCATCGCGGTGTCGATGGCGAACGTCGCGGCAAGCGGGGGCTATTGGGTCGCGACACCCGCAGACCGGATCTTCGCCGAGCCGGAAACCGTAACCGGTTCGATCGGCATCTTCGCCGTCATTCCGACCTTCGAGAATCTGGCGGACGAGATCGGAGTCAACGTCGACGGGGTGCGGACCACCCCCCTCTCCGGACAGCCCGATCTGATCGGCGGGTTCACCCCCGAGGTCGATGCCATCCTGCAGGCCTCGGTCGCCGACGGCTATGCCGATTTCATCGCGCAAGTCGCCGCAGCGCGCAATCTGTCCCCGCAGGAAGTCGATCGGATCGGTCAGGGGCGGGTCTGGGATGGCGGTGCCGCGCGCCAGATCGGCCTGGTCGACCAGTATGGCGGCCTTGACACTGCAGTGACCTGGGCCGCCGCACAGGCGGGTCTCGATGAAGGCGAATGGTTCGTGGACTATCTGGGTCACGAGCCCGGCACATACGACACGCTGCTGCGCCAGTGGCTGGTCTCCGATGGCGAAAATGCACGCGCCGATGTCGCGACGCTGTTCTCCCGCCAGCAGGAAGCACTGGGCGGGCAACTCATTGGCGATCTCGAAAGACTGCTGACGATGCGCGGGGCGCAGGCCTATTGTCTCGAATGCCCACCGCAGGCAAGGCATGACGCTGCGGACGGTCGCGAACTGACGGGTTGGCTGGCCAGGCTGATGGCGCTTTTCGCTAGCTGATCCGGCCTGCAACCGCTTGCCAAGCGCGCCGCTCCCGAGTAAAGGCGCCCCCCTGCCCGATCCGGTCGCCAATGGTGCCGGGGAAGCCTGGGCGGGCGCGTAGCTCAGTGGTAGAGCACACCCTTCACACGGGTGGGGTCGCAAGTTCAATCCTTGCCGCGCCCACCATCTTTTCGATGAGTCGTAAGATGCGAGCTGCGTGTCCATGGAAAGACATGGAAACGACAGAGCAAGGTGCCGAACATCGGTAGCGGTATTCGCATAGGCTCTTTACCAATCGCTTCTAGCCAGACGGCTTGCCCAAATATTAGTAGCGAATTGGGTGGGAAGCGGACCATGCGAACCCGCAGCGATCTAGCTCCGAACTATCGCGATTGGCATCGAATTTCCCTCTTCCTCAGAACCAGAACCGAATGCCGACGAGGTAATTCGTCACGCTTGGATCTTCGCCCTCAGCACGCGCATAATCGGCGCTCTGCCCGATGCGCCATTCCTGATCGATCCCGATGTAGGGCGCGAACTCGCGCGCGAAATGGTAGCGCAGGCGCAGACCGGCCTCGATCGCATCCAGGCCCGCGCCGATCCCCAGTTCGGGAACGTCTTGGGCCGAAAACGATGCTTCCACACGGGGTTGCAAGATCAGGCGCTGCGTAATTCGCTGGTCCAGTTCGGCCTCGATACGGGCTGTCAGGTTGCCCTTGTCGGACAGGAAAGCAGCTGCATCCACTTCGAAGAGGTAAGGGGCAAGCCCCTGAATGCCGACCACGGCATGGGTGCGCCCCATCGGGGCCAGGTCCTGTCGAATACCGGCTTGCAGGTCGAAGAATGGGGCGATCGCACGGCTGTAGAGCGCCTGGACCTCGGCGCTCTCGATCTCCTCGCCAAAGCTTCCTTCGCCTTCCGATTTGAACCAGAACTTGTCGAGATCACCGCCGTAATAGCCCTGCACATCCCACAGATACCCGTCTTCGCCTTCACGCGCGCGGTATTCCACCCGGTCGCCCTGCACCCAGTAGTAGAGGGTGTCCCCGAGTTCGGACGGGAGACCGTCGCGGCTCGCGCGCATCGCATCCGCGCCCCAGATCGCATCGGCGGCGCGCGGCGGACCGGAGCCTGCCTCGGATGGCGGAGGGGAGAATGGAATCTCGGCAGCGCCGGATTGCTCCATCGCTCCGTGACCCATTTGCGAATGGTCCACGCCTTCTATCTGGCTGTGGTCCATCTGGGAATGGTCCATGCCTTCCATCTGGCCGTGGTCCATCGGGGAATGGTCCCTCGCCCCGTGATCCATCCCCGCGGGGCCTTCGGGTTCGCACTGCCCCTCAGGCACGGGATGACCCATCGCGCGGTGGCGCTCGGCCTCCTGCTCGCAATCCGTCTCTGCGGATTTCGTGGTAGGTTCATGCTCGGCGTGGCCAGCGTGATCCTGCGCGAAGACCGGCGCAGCGGTGGTCAGCAACAGCGTAAAGAGCACAGTTCTCATCGATCGCTCCCCACGCGCGGTTCCTCGGCTTCTGAGCCCTTTGGCGCGACCGTTACGATCTGGAACATGCCCGAATGCATGTGGTACAGAAGGTGGCAGTGGAACGCCCAGTCGCCTTCTTCATTGGCGGTGAGGTCGAAGGTGGCGCTGCCGCCTGGCTGGACGATGACCACGTTCTTCAAGGGCTGGTGTTCCGCCGGCGCTCCGTTCACCAGCTCGAAGAAGTGGCCGTGGAGGTGGATCGGATGCGCCATCATCGTGTCGTTGACCAGTTTCACGCGAACCCGCTCGTTATAGGCGAAGCGGATCGGATCGTCGGTGACGGCGGAGAACTTCTTCCCGTCGAACGACCACATGTAGCGTTCCATGTTGCCGGTGAGGTGGATTTCCATCTGCCGCGAGGGCGAGCGGGCGTAGCGATTGGCCTCGAGCGCCACGAGATCCTCGTAGGTGAGCACCCGGTGCGGCACCTTGTCGAGGCCGATGCCCGGATCGCCCATCCGATCGACCGGGTTCATCGAGACCATGTCGATACCCAGCCCGACGTGGACGTCGGGCGGTAGGAGCGAGGTGTCGCGCATGTTCATGCCGCCCATGCCCGCCGCGCTCATCGTCTCAGGCGCGGTTGTCTTGGCGGGGATCGCCCCATGCCCCATCGTCGAATGGTCCATCGACCCGTGACCCATGCCGGCCGTGTCGCCCCCATGATCCATAGCAGCATGATCCATGCCGCCATGGTCCATTCCAGCCATGCCCATTGCCGCCATCGTCAGCAGCGGCGGTTCGCGCAATGCAGGAACGGCAGCGCGCGCGCCGGGACGGCTGACGAGATGTGCCAGCGCCATCCCTGAGCGGTCCATGCTCTCGGCCACCACCGCCATCGCCTCGCCGGTCGGCTCGACGAGGAAGTCGTAGGTCTCCGCCGTGCCGATCTGGAACTCATCGACTTCGACCGGGCGCACCGCCATCCCGTCGGCGGCGACAATCGTCAGTTTCGCGCCAGGGATGCGGATGTTGAAGAAGCTCATCGCGCTGCCATTCATCACCCGGAAGCGCACGCGTTCGCCGGGCCGGAACAGATATTCGAGCCCTTCCTCGGGCCCCATGCCATTGGCGAGGTAGGTGTAGGTGGAGCCAGACACGTCCGTGATGTCGGTCGGCATCATGCGCATTCTGGCCCACATCCGCCGCTCTTCGCCGGTCAGCTCGTAATCGTCGGTCCAACTGCGCTGCTGCATGTTGAAATAGGCTTCGCCCTTCTTGAGCTTCTCCATGATCGTATGACCATGTAGCGGCGTAAATTCCGAAAGGAGGAGCACGTAGTCGCGATCGGCCTGGATCGGATCCCGCCCGGCGGGGTCGACCACCAGCGGGCCGTAATGACCCGACTGCTCCTGCAAACCGGAATGCGAGTGCCACCAGTAAGTGCCCGACTGGCGGATGGCAGGCAGGTCGTAAACGAATGTCTCTCCAGGCCGGATACCGGGAAAGCTCACTCCGGGCACGCCGTCGAACTGGAACGGGACCAGCAGACCATGCCAGTGGACCGATGTATCTTCCTGAAGGGCGTTGGTGACATGGATGCGGACCGGTTCACCTTCCTTCAGTCGAACCAGCGGGCCCGGAATGGTGCCGTTTACCGCAACCGCATGACCCCGACGGCCCTGCACGACTCGCATGCCCTCGCCGACGGTCAGGCGAATGTCGCGACCCGACACCTCGTCGAAGCCGGTGCGGATCATGCCGCCATGGTGAAGCGACGCACCGCGCGCCCATGCTGGAGCCGCAGCGCCGGCAGCCAGCAGACCGCCAGTTGCGATGCCCGAACCCATGAAATTTCGGCGATTCATTGCTTGCATCGTGGAGTCCTACTTGAAGAAGTTCGCTCTGTCCTACGCGGCCCAAGGCCCGTTGCCTCACTCGAAGATGGCTGCTTCCCGCAACCTCTTCCGCGCACGATATACCAGCGATTCCAGCGCCTTTTGGCGAATAACGAATAGGTCGGCCAGTTCCTACTGCCTCCAATTCGCAGTAGCGCCAGCGGCACGCTACTGATTATCAGTATTAAGTCGTTGAATTTATTTGATTTTTTGGATCGCATTCGCTAGCGGCGCGTTAGATAGGCGAACACGACAGATCAGGGCAACAGATAAGGAGCTCCGCGATGCATTGCGAGAACTGCAAGTTTTACCAAGCCATGAGCAGCGAATGCCGCCGCTATGCGCCATCCCCTGCGGAGGGCGACAAGAAGGCGCATTGGCCCAACGTGGCGCAAGACGATTGGTGCGGCGAGTTCGTCGCAGCCGACGTCCGGCGCCAGGTCGCCTGATCGCGATCCTCGCCTCCGCTCGACCGGGTGGACACGGCGAATCTAAAACCGGGTGCCTCGAAAGGGTCGACCCGGTTTTTCGTACGTGACATGCAATTGGGCTTGAATTTTCCGCTACTGCAAGTCATTCTCATTTCCGACAGGAGATGGGTTTCGCTTATGCTCGATTTGTTTCGCCTCGCCGGTCCTGCTCCGATGCAGCCGGCCAATGACGTGATCGATCTGCCGCCACGCGCGGCGGGACACCAGATTCGCTGGTCGGTCGAGCGGGTAACCCAATTGCTCAGCCGCGCCGGGCGGCGCCCGCTCGAGGTCAGCGCTCCGTGTTCGCTCAAGCGGACCCCGCAGGAGCGGCTGCTCGAATCGATGATGCAGGCGATCGCTCGCGGCGAGGAAAGCCAGGCGCTAGGCTTCGCCGAATGGCTGGTCGCCAAGTGCGAGGCGCCGCGACTGGTGCGCTGGTCGCAGCCGATCGCGCGCCATTGGGCGCAAGCCGCGTAGTCGCAGGCCGCTGCTTTGGCCGCCTGGTCGCCGGATTGCCGCAAGGTCGGCCATGCGAGGGCAGATCTGCTTTAGAAGGCGATCGTGCAAGCAGAAGCAGGTGCCGAATATCCTTCGACACCTGCGATTCCGATCGAGTTTGAAAGCCGGCTTAGCTGGTGGTCTCGGCTCCGCCGGACCTTGTGCCTGAGTTCTTCTCCGAGAGCTTCTTCGCGGCGTAACCGCCCGCCGCGATCGCGGCCATTGCGGGCAGGCTGATACGGCGCAAAACCGCCGTTCCTACGACACCCAATGCCGCGCCTTTTGCGCCGCTCATTCCGCCGGTCCGCTTGGCCAGCCTGTCGCCCACGAACGCTCCGATAATCTTGCCGATCATAGTGTAATCTCCTTTGCCCGACCAACGGCCCGGCGCCCAAGCCGTTCCGGAAGAGCGGCTAAACGGGGTCGGGCCGGTTGCTGGCAAGGCCCTTGGCCAGCAAGAGATTGGCACGCGTCACGACCGCGGCGCATTCGGGATCGCCCTCTTGCGCCCAGATGGCATAGCGCAGACCGAGAAACACATTCATACCCATAACCGCCCAGGCTTCGACTTCGCCGAGACCGGAGCGCATCTCGCCCTTTGCCCCGCCGCTGGCGAGCCGATCCGCGATCCGTTGCGCGATGGTGCGGTAGTGACCCTGATAGCTCTCGGGGTCGACGAATTCGGCCTCGTCGATGATCCTGTAGATTTCCTTGTGCTCGCCCGCGAAACGCAGAAACGCCTCGAGCGCGGCGCGCTCGATCTCGAGCGGCGGCATGTCGGGCGAGATCGCTTCGCGTGCCGCCATTTTGACGGCATCGCTCATATCGCTCACCAGCGCCCGGAAGATCGCATCCTTGCTGTCGAAATAGGTGTAGAAGCTGCCCAGCGCGACCCCCGCCCTGCGGGTGATGGTGCTGATCGAAGCTTCGTGAAAACCCCGCTCGCCGAATTCGCTCGCCGCCGCATCGAGCAGCTTGCGCAAGGTACGGCGGCCACGCTCGGTCCGCGGCGCCTTGTCGCTGTCGCGCGTTGCGGTTTCCATCTCAGCCCCTTTCCCTCGCTCTTACGATGCCGATCCCGTGCCGATAGCGACCGATCTCGCATCGAAAGTGGGCCCGCGCAAGAACAAACTTGAAAGGTGGTTCAGGTTTCATTATTGCGACATGCGAGAGAGTTCCAGAGGGGAGAGAGTCGATGAGTTTCAACCGTTCGCGTATCTGTGCCGGCCTGTTGGCAAGTGGCGCCGCGCTGGCCTGTGCCGCGCCTGCCCTGGCGCAGACCACCATTCCTGCAACGGCCGAGCCCGAGGCGACCGCGACGCAAGAAGCGGTTCCCGGCGACGATGGCGTCATCATCGTCACCGCGCGGCGACGCGAGGAACGTCTGATCGACGTCCCGCTTTCGGTGACCGCTCTTTCCGGCGAAGATTTGCTACGCAGCGGCACCCAGGACCTCACCGAGATCGCCCAGGAAGTGCCCAATCTGACGCTCGAGGTCAGCCGCGGCACCAACACCACCCTCACCGCTTTCATCCGCGGTGTCGGTCAGCAGGATCCGGTCGCCGGGTTCGAAGCGGGGGTCGGGCTTTATGTCGACGACGTCTATCTCAATCGGCCACAGGCCTCCGTGCTCGATATCTACGATGTCGAGCGCATCGAGGTGCTGCGCGGGCCGCAGGGTACGCTTTACGGTCGCAACACCATCGGCGGTGCGATCAAGTATGTGACCGCGCGCCTGCCGAATGAAACCAGCTTGAAGCTGCGCGGCACCTATGGCTCCTATGATCAGGCCGATCTAATCGTCACTGCATCGACCCCCCTGAGCGACAATCTGAGCATCGGGGCAAGCGGAGCCCGCCTGTCACGCGGCGGCTTCGGCGACAATCTCACGCTCGGCACCGAAAACTACAATAAGGACGTCTGGGCGGCGCGCGGGACGATCGAATTCGACAACGGCCCGCTGTTCGTCCGGCTCTCGGGCGACTATGTGAAGGACCAGAGCGAGGCCCGCCAGGGCAGCCGACTGATCCCCAGCCTCGTCACCGGCGCCCCGGTGCTCGACGATCCCTACGACACTCGCGCCGGGCTCGACGTGGTCGATCAGGAAGTCGAAGCCTATGGCGGTGGCCTCACGGTCGAACTCGAGGTTTCCGACACTCTCACGCTGAAGTCGATCACTGGCTATCGAGAAGACACTTCGACATCGCCGATCGACTTCGATAGCCTCCCGGCTGCCGATCTCGATGTGCCGGCGATTTACGAGAACGACCAGTTCAGCCAGGAACTGCAGCTGCTCTATCAAGGCGATCGTCTGAACGGCGTTCTGGGCGCCTATTATCTCAGTGCCAACGCCTTCACCGCCTTTGATGTGGCGATTTTCACGACCGGCGCGCTGCTCGGCCTCCCGGGGCTCAATGCGCAGACCCTGGGCGATGTCGGCACCGAGACCTATTCGGTGTTCGGCGATTTCACCTACGATCTCACCGACAAGCTCAGCGTCTCGCTGGGCGGTCGCTATACCTGGGATACGCGCGACAGCCGTGTGTTGCGCACCACCTTCATCGGCGGTTATTCGGATTTGTTCGGCCCGACCGCCGCGATCCCGATCGCGGTCACTAGCGATTTCCGCGGCGAGGAAACCTTCGAGGAATTCACTCCGCGCGCCTCGATCGCCTACAAACCGTCGCGCAATCACACGCTCTATTTCACATATTCCAAGGGCTTCAAGGGCGGCGGCTTCGATCCGCGCGGACAGACCTCGGCGGCGCCCGATCTCGATGACGACGGCGATATCGACTACGACGACGAGTTCGCCTTCCTGCGCTTCGCCCCCGAAACAGTCGACAGCTACGAACTGGGCTACAAGGCCTCGCTGCTCGACGACCGGCTGTTCCTCTCGCTCGCCGTCTTCAAGGGCGATTACAGCGATGTCCAGATTCCCGGATCGGTTGGGATCGACGCCAATAGCGACGGCGTCAACGAGACCTTCATCGGCATCACGTCGAACGCCGCCAGCGCCGATGTCAACGGCGTGGAATTTGAAGGCAACGCTGTGGTCGGGCGCGATTTCGCCGGATTGGGCAGCCGCTTCGGCTTCAATTGGTCGCTCGGCTTGCTCGATGCCCAATACAACACTTTCATCGATGCTCTCGGCGTCGATGTCGCCGACCAGCGGGTGTTTCAGAACACCCCCGACATCACCGCGCATATGGGCATCAACCTGGGCCTGCCGGTCGCCAGCGGGATCGTCGACTTCCTCGGTTCGATCTCGCTGCGCTCGGACGCCAGCCAGTTCGAGGTGGCCAACGACTTCCTCGACCAGGACGGCTTCGCGCTGGTGGACGCATCGATCGTCTACACCGACGACAGCGACCGCTTCTCGATCGGCGCCCATGCCAAGAACCTGTTCGACAAGCGCTACATCGTGGCCGGCTATAATTTTGTGGCCGGAAATGGCCGCGATGTGCCCTTCACCCCGACGCTGGGGCGCGAGGGGACGCTGACCGGTTTCTACGGCGATCCGCGGCGCTTCTTCGTGACCGCCAAGGTCAAGTTCTAGGACCATACCAGTCCATCGAGGAAAACGGGGCCGGGCGCTGCCGCGGCCCCGTTTTTTCGGGAATCAGTTCATGGCAACCGCCGCGCCCGTGGCTTGCCGATCGGCACCTTCGACCTGGATGTCGTACTGCCGCACGTAGTCGCCCAATTGCTCGTTCACCTGCTGCGGCGACAGGCCGAACTGTTCCAGACTGTAGCGATGCGGCCGCTGCTTCAAGCGGCGTGAGCGGTCGATGAAATGCTCCATCCCTGGGACCGCCGGTTCCATCTCGAGATCGAGAAAGCGATAGATCCGCGCCATCGTGCCGCGCCAGTCGTCGTCCATCGCGCTGTAATGCACATCGATCATGCGATCGGGCGGGATCGCATCGCGCGCGGCGCGCATCCGCTCGATCTGCAGCCGGGTCTTGCGCAGCCATTCCTCGCCCACGCCGCGCGGATCGACATGATCGGAATAGATCACCGTCTGGTTCCAGGCGAGCGAGGCAGCGCTCCCGACCACCTGCCGGGGGTCGCGGTGGGTGAAGATCAGCCGCGCGTCGGGAAAAACCTCCAGCAGCGCGGGCAGATCGAGCATGTGCTGCGGGGTCTTGAGTATCCAGGGGCGCAGCGAACTGCTCTGCTGCGACCAGCCGACCAGCCGCAGCAGGTCCGCCATATGGCGATAGGCGGGCGCGGCGTCCTGGCGCTCGCACCAACGACCATAGGTCGGCACATGCCACTGCGCCTCGTGCTTCATCCCCCACATGCTCGCAACCAGCAGACCGAGCTCCTCTTCGGGCTCGTACGGACCCGTAGGGTGGATGGTCAGCGTCCGGGGATTGGCGAGCCGGGCAACCTTCATGATCCGCTCCGCCAGGACCGGCCGGAAATCGTCCTTTTTGCCCACCAGCACCTCTTCATAGCCGGGGCGCGGAACCGGGCTGATCGTCTCGAAGCTGCGCAGATGGCTGAACCGCCGGTCGCTGGCGAGCAGCCGGTGCAGCCGCGTGGTGCCCGAGCGCATCGGCCCGACGATGACCACCGGCCTGCGGATCGGGCGCGTCAGTATCTCCGGATGGCGCTCGAACCACCATTGGGTCCGCAGCCGATCGCGCAGCACATGGCGAAACTGGTTCGTCGCCGCGAATTCGCCCGCCGGATTGAGGCGCGCCTCCATGCGTATCGAATCGAGCAGTACCTCCATCGGCCTCTCGAACCAGCGATCGCCGAAATCGGTTAGGCCCGTCGCGTCTACCGCTTCGTCGAGCAGGATATCCTTTTCCAGTCGCTCCGGGGCCACCGCTCCGACAGCGCGACCTGCGCGGATCGCGAGGTTGAGACCGTCGATAAAGCGGGTGCGGCGCGGCGGGTTGTCGGGAATGGTTTGCACGTCTTGTCGGCCTTGAGCTGCGGTTTCGATACGGCAGCGCCGCAACAGCACCGATGCCATAGATGGCTCAACTGCCGACGCGCGCGGGAGTGCCCGGCGATCTTTCGCAGGCCCCTTCGCGGGCAGCGTTCCTGTGTCCAGGCCCTCCTCCGGCCAAGCCCTCTGGCCAAGCGGGGACCGAGCGGGCATAGGCGCTGGCCATGCACGACATTGCCTTTATCCGTAAGCATCCGGGTGAATTCGATGCGGGGCTCCAGCGCCGCGGCGCCGAGCCCGCTGCGGATCGCATCCTGGCGCTCGACGCCCGCCGCCGCGAAATCACCACAAGGCTGCAGGAGGCGCAGAGCCGCCGCAACGAGGCCTCGAAGGCGATCGGTCAGGCGATGGGCAAGGGCGACAAGGACACCGCCGACAGCCTCAAATCCGAAGTCTCCGAGATCAAGCAGGCGATGCCAGCGCTCGAGGAGGAAGACCGCAAGCTCGGCGCCGAACTCCACGATTTGCTTGCCGCGCTCCCCAATCTCCCCGCAGAGGATGTCCCCGACGGCGCCGACGAGGCGGCGAACGTCGAGCTGGCGCGCTGGGGCACTCCGCGCGAGTTCGCCTTCACGCCGCGGGAACACGCCGATCTCGGACCGCCGCTGGGGCTCGATTTCGAGACCGGCGCAGCCATCGCGGGCGCGCGCTTCACCTTCCTGCGCGGCGGTATGGCGCGGCTGCACCGTGCGCTGGGTCAGTTCATGCTCGACCGCCAGACCGGCGAGAACGGCTACACCGAGTGCGCGCCGCCGCTGCTGGTGCGCGATGAGGCCGTCTTTGGTACTGGTCAGTTACCAAAGTTCGCCGATGATCTGTTTCGCACGGAATTGAACCTCGATGGCTATATGCGGTCGGTATTCGAAGAAGTTGCGCGCTTGAGCGACGAAGAACGTCAAGAAGATCCGAAAGACTTCGAAGCCAAAGAGCTAAAGGCAGTGACGATTGAGCAGGCGATGGCCGCTTGGAAGAAGGTCTCAGAAGATAGCCCGAAAACACGCCGCTGGCTGATCCCCACCGCCGAGGTCAGCCTGACCAATGCGGTGCGCGAGCAGATCCTCGACGAGGGCGCGCTGCCGCTCAGGATGACCGCGCTCACGCAGTGTTTCCGCTCCGAGGCAGGTGCCGCCGGGCGCGACACCCGCGGCTTCATCCGCCAGCACCAGTTCGAGAAGGTCGAACTGGTCAGCATTGCCCGTCCCGAAGACAGCGAGGCCGAGCACGAGCGCATGACGCAGGCCGCCGAGGGCGTGCTGCAGGCGCTCGACCTGCCCTATCGCAAGATGCTGCTGTGCACCGGCGATATGGGCTTCACCGCGAGGCGAACCTACGACCTCGAAGTCTGGCTGCCCGGCCAGGGCGCCTATCGCGAGATCAGCTCGTGCTCGAACTGCGGCGACTTTCAGGCGCGGCGGATGAATGCGCGCTACCGCCCCGAAGCCGAGAAGAAGACCCAGTTCGTCCACACGCTCAACGGCTCGGGCCTCGCGGTCGGCCGCACGCTGGTTGCGGTGCTGGAGAATTATCAGCAGGAGGACGGCAGCGTTGCGGTGCCCGAGGTCCTCGCCCCCTATATGGCGGGCGTCACGAAGCTGGAGCCGCTCTCGTGAAGATCCTCCTCACCAATGACGACGGCGTCCACGCGCCCGGGCTCGAGGTTCTCGAGGAGATCGCGCGCGAATTCACCGACGACATCTGGATCTGCGCTCCCGACGAGGAGCAGTCGGGGATGGGTCATGCGCTCACCCTCACCCGCCCGGTGCGGCTGCGCCAGCATGGCGAACGGCGCTTCTCGGTCACCGGCACGCCGACCGATTCGGTCACGCTGGGCCTGCGCAAGGTGATGGACGGAGCGCCCGACGTGATCCTCTCGGGCGTCAATCGCGGCGCCAATCTGGGCGACGACGTCACCTATTCGGGCACCGTCTCGGCGGCGATCGAAGGCGCGCTGGCGGGTATTCGCTCGATCGCGCTGAGCCAAGTCACCAGCCGCAGCGGCGAGGCCGGAGCCGATACCTTCGATGCGGCGCGCGGCTGGGGTGCCAAGGTACTCGGCCCGCTGCTGGATACACCGCTGCCCAAGCGGACGCTGGTCAATGTCAACTTCCCCGCTTTGCCAAGCGCCAAGGTCGCCGGCATCCGCGCGGTGCGGCAGGGTTTCCACGACTACGCCCGCGGGACGGTGGTCGAGGGCCGCGATCCGCGGGGGTTCCAGTACTATTGGTTCGGGCTCGAGCCGATCGAGCACACGCTCGACCACGGCACCGATTTGGAAGCCATCGACGACGGCTTCATCTCGGTCACCCCACTCCAGCTCGACCTGACCCACCATTCGTCGCTGGGCGCGCTTGCCGATCGCTACCAGCCGTGAGAAACACGGTCGGATGAGCGACAAGAAGCAACTCGATACGCTCACACCGACCGAAGCCGGGCGGGTCTATCGCGGCGCGCGCCATACGCCTCTGCGGCGAGCGGTAAAGATTCCGGTCTGGGGCGACCTGGGCATCAGGCTCGGGTTGGCGCTGTTCCTGATCTTCATCGTGGTGATGATCCACTGGTGGGACCGCGAGGGACTGGTCGACAATCTCGACGGCGAAGTCAGCTTTCTCGACGTGGTCTATTTCACCATGATCTCGATCACCACCACGGGCTTTGGCGATATCGCCCCGATCAGCGATCGGGCGCGGCTGGTCGAGGCGGTGATCGTCACGCCGATCCGGTTCGCGGTGTTCTTCATCTTCGTCGGAACGGCTTACAATTTCATCATGAAACGCAGCTGGGAGAAATGGCGCATGGCTCGTATCCAGGAGCAACTCTCGAACCACATCGTGGTGCTGGGCTACGGTGTCTCCGGCTCGGAAGCGGTTGCGGAACTGATCGATCGCGGAACCGACCCGAATTGCATCGTTGTCATCGACCCCAGCGAGGAGCGGCTGGCCGATGCCGAAGCGCTGGGGTGCAACATCATGGCCGCCGATGCCTCGCGCGACGAGACGCTCAAGGCGGTGCGGATCGACCAGGCGCAGAACGTGCTGATCTCGGCCGGGCGCGACGACACTACGATCCTGATAACGCTGACCGTGCGCGCAATGGCGCCCGAGGTGCCGATCAGCGTCGTGGTACGGGCGAACGACAATGAATCGCTCGCACTGCAGGCGGGCGCGAACAATGTCATCAATCCGGTCCGCTTCACCGGGCTATTGCTCGCGGGCTCTGCCAAGGGCGAGCATATCGCCGATTATCTCGCGGATCTGGCTTCGGTCGCGGGCCGGGTCCAACTGGTCGAGCGCGCAATCACCGCCGAAGAGGATGGGATCGCACTGAGTGATCTGAAGACCGGCGGGCGGGGCCTGCGCGTCTATCGCAACGGTCAGGCGCTCGGGTTCTGGGAAGAGGCCTGCCAGATCCTGCAGCAGGGCGACATCCTGGTCGAGATCGTGCCCACCCCCAACGGAGAGACCAAGGGCGACGGTCGCCCCCAGCCGGGCGAATAGACCCGGGCGCTGGCCTGCCTAGCGGAACAGGAGGAAGACTCCGCCCATTGCCGTCATTCCGGTCACGATATGGCCGGAATCGATGAGGAACAGCGTCAGCGTCTTGCGCAGATAGAGATAGTGGATCCCCAGCGCCGGGACCATCACCGTCGCACCGAAGCCAACCGCAATCATCATCGTCGCGCGATCGCTGGCGCCGCTGCGCGCAATCCCGTGCCACAGCGTCGAGGCGATCAGCAGTTCGAACAGGAAGGTCAACCCGAAGATCAGCGGCATATTGCCCGAACGCACCGTCTCGTCGCTCAAACGCGCGGCTCTCTGCCAGACCTTGCCGAACAGCACACCGTACCACAGCATCCCGACCACGAAGAAAGCCAGCGCCCCCAGCAGCACCGCGAAAAAATTCATTTCGTTCATGCCGAACCCCATGCTGCGAGTTGCGCGCCCGATATGCGCCCCTCGGAAGCGCATAAGCGCGCGACGCTAGCGCAATTGCCCGGACAGGTGTAGGGGCGCGCGCAATCATGAACACCGCCACCACCATCCTTCCCGACCAGAAGAAGATCGGCATGGTCAGCCTGGGTTGCCCCAAGGCGCTGGTCGATTCCGAACGCATCCTCACGCGGCTGCGCGCCGACGGCTATGCCATGAGCCCCGATTACGCCGGCGCCGATGTGGTTCTGGTCAACACCTGCGGCTTCCTCGACAGCGCGAAGGAGGAAAGCCTGCAGGCGATCGGCGAGGCGATCGCCGAGAACGGGCGCGTGATCGTGACCGGCTGCATGGGCGAGGAGGCAGAGACCATCCGCGCCGCGCATCCGGCGGTGCTGGCGATCACTGGTGCGCATCAATACGAATCGGTGGTCGAGGCGGTTCACACCCACGCTCCGCCGAGTCAGGGTCCCTATGTCGATCTGATCCCCCAACCCGACATCAAGCTGACCCCGCGGCACTACAGCTATCTCAAGATTTCCGAGGGCTGCAACCATTCCTGCGCCTTCTGCATCATCCCGCAATTGCGCGGCAAGCTAGCGAGCCGGCGGATCGACGCGGTGCTGCGCGAGGCGGAGAAGCTGGTCGCGGCGGGTACCAAGGAATTGCTGGTGATCAGCCAGGATACGTCCGCCTATGGCGTCGATACGCGGCATGAGGCGCGGTCGTGGAAAGGCCGCGACGTGCGTGCGCACATGACCGACATGGCGCGCGAACTGGGGCAGCTGCGCACCGCCGAAGGGCGCGCGCCCTGGGTACGGCTGCACTATGTCTACCCCTACCCCCATGTCGATCAGGTCATCCCGTTGATGGCCGACGGGCTGCTGACGCCCTATCTCGACATTCCCTTCCAGCATGCCGCCCCCAGCGTGTTGAAGGCGATGAAGCGCCCGGCCAATGAAGCCAAGGTGCTGGACCGCATCCATAAATGGCGCAGCATCTGCCCGGACATCACCATCCGCTCGACCTTCGTGGTCGGCTTCCCCGGTGAGACGGAGGCGGATTTCCAGTATCTGCTCGACTGGCTGGATGAAGCGCAACTCGACCGTGTCGGCGCGTTCCGCTTCGAGCCGGTCGAAGGCGCGGCGGCCAACGCCCTGCCCGGCGCGGTGCCCGACGAGGTCAAGGAAGAACGCTATCAGCGGATCATGGAAAAGACCGCCGCGATCAGCGCGGCGAAGCTCGCGGCCAAGGTCGGCCGCGTGCTGCCGGTAATCGTCGATGAAGTGGGCGAACCGGACGAAGAGGACGGCTCGATCGGCGCGACTGCGCGCTCACAGGCCGACGCGCCGGAAATCGACGGCAATGTGTTCTTGCGCGATGTCGGCGAAGGGCGGAAGGCTGGCGACATGATCGACGTCACAATCGAGGATGCCGACGAGCATGATCTCTATGGGGTGCCGGTTTAACATTCATCCTCCCCTGCAAGGGGAGGACTATTGCGTATGACTTTTCGTTATTCCTCCAACGTCATCCTGAATTTATTTCAGGATCCATCATGCGCCAAAAGCCGCCGCTGGGGACGAGAAATGGATGCTGAAACAAGTTCAGCATGACAATGAAGGCAGGGGCAGTTCCATGCGCGATAACTCTGCCTTCGAGGGGAGGATGGGAAAGCAGGGCAAATCACCTTACCCCGCCACAAACCCGTCCTGATACTCCGTCTTGATCGCCTTGCGCATCGCCGCATCGACCGACAGCGCGACCTCATACGTCCCTTCCGCGTAAGGCCCGGCGCTATAGGGGCCGACCACGACGGTCACGCCGTCGATCAGCTTGCCGTCCTTGGACGTCAGCACCAGCACCTGTTCCATCGGGTCGATGCACTGGCTGAATTCATCGGCGTCCCGCACCACCGGCGCACCGCGTTTTTCCGCGCGTTGCTTGTCGAGTTCGGCGCAGAAGCGGTCGCGGATGGCGGCGGCGAAGGCGGCGGGCGTGGTCATCACCGCCTTGACACTGGTTTCGCGGCTGCGCGCCTTGTCCCATAACAGGCTGTCATAGCCGGTCATGCCGTGTGCGCCGCCGGTAAAGACATAGGTTTGCGACTGGAGCGCCAGGAAACGCGGCGTGTCCGCCGACACGCTCCATTCCGTCTCCAGGCTGTGCGCGCGAAACGGATAGTCGGCCTGCTTGGCGGACGCGCTGTCATCCTTCGCCATTTTGAGCGCATCGGCCTTCGACGTCGTCAATTGCTTGTCGAACTTGTCGACCAGCGCGGGGATGGCAGCCGCCTGCGCTGGATAGGCATAGGCGAATTCCAGCAGCGCGCTCTTGTCCGTCTGCTTGAAGGGTTTGGCCGGGGGAGCCGGTGGCGGCGTTCCCGCCATCCTGTCGGCAAAGCGGGTCGCCGCGACATTGGCCGCATCATTGCCGCCCGCCTCCTCGTGCGAGGGGCTGCAAGCAACCAGCAGCATCGCGGCGATACCCAAAAGCCCCGCCGACCGGGCCAGTTCCCCCTGCCGCATCAGTGCGCCCGCGCAGCGCGGCAGCGTTCGCCGATCGCCTTGCGCGCATAGTCGCTTTGCAGCGCCTGCCCTGCATTGGGCCAACCCTCGGCGATCAGCGCCTGTTCGACGGCATGGCCATTTTCAAAACGGCCGCTTTCCGCCAGCACATAGGCACGGGCGCGGGCGGCCTGGAGGCCGCGGTCATCGGAATGAATCATCGTCTCTCTCCTTGGCATTTTGCGATGCAGATGAAGCTAGGCCTCAGCGGCGCGGGACGCAAATGGGGAAAGGGCGACATGTGCGATGCGGGCGATGAAATTTCGCGCTTTCCATCCCTTGCGCCTTTCTCCTAAATCGAGCCCATGACCGATTATTCAGCCTTGCTCAAAGCCGACAACGACCAGCCCGCCCGTTCGATCCACCTTGTCGAGGCGGCAGGCTATGACGATTGGCTGGCGGCCCAGCCGGATCGGGTCCGCGCGATCGTGGCGGCGCAGAAATTTCAGGGAAAGCCGGGCGAACTGGCGATCGTGCCGGGCGAAGCCGCAGGCGACTGGTGGGTGGTGGCGGGCATCGCCAACAAGGCCGCGCCCGGCCCCTGGTGCCTCGCGAAACTCGCCGAAACCCTGCCCGAAGGCATGTATCGACTGG
>JAHJPT010000142.1 GCA_018819685.1 Alphaproteobacteria bacterium | reverse complement strand
GATAGACAGACTTACAAGACCCGCCGTTCGGCCGCCCTGGCCAAGTGGCAGTCACTCATGGCCTAAGCTAGGTCGGGGATGGGGAGAGCTGCGTCGATCGGAGACAAGTTGCGATTAGACTGACAGCACCGCCAACTAGTCCAATAGTCATGCTTCCGACGCCAGCAGGCGTCCAAAACGGCGCGGAATCAGTCGTTTCTCGTGGGGCGGGGGCGGCACATCCACGACCATTGCCTCGCAGTGCAATTCTACGCGAGTGGCGAGAGGCAGGAAATCAGACCACCCAGCGTTTGGCCGATTGCTCCACCATCGCAGCCGCTCAATCAGGATGGCCTCCATTCCGGGCGTCGGCCTCCGCTGCAACACCCGGGCCGCATCGGTATTTGATGCGGAAACCGGGGAGATGAGATAGAGAATGTCAAAGAGATAGTGCTTTCCGCCGCGGTCGTGAGCATGCGTTGCCGCCATCCTGTTGCCAAGCGCATCATTCCAAAGTCCGGCAGTGGAGCACGCGAAGAAAACCGTATGCGCTCGCCGCGTCGTTTGCGCGCCAGCACCCCCTGCATCGCGTCGAACGGTTCCTGATCGATGATTGGCGGATGCAGTCCCTGGTAGCTTTTGCTCTCGTGTACGGTCTGCTCCAAGTGAACGCGGTTCCGCAGCATTGGGCGAGATTGCCACGTCCGAACGGCGCCCCGCCCCGGAATGCGCCGCTCAGGGATTCGATGACCTTGGTGTGGATGCTTTCGCGTCCGAGTTCTGCGTGGAGGGCGTAGAGTGCAGCTGATGCCGCCCCTCAACCAGTCCACCCGCTCAGCTGTCGCCTGCGGTGGCTGCGAGCCCGCTACTCGCCAAGCTTCTCTTCGAAAAAGCGACGGCTCTCTTCCCAGATCTTCTGCCAATTCGAGAAAAGGATGATGTCGTGCGCTTCGCCTGGCAGGAGCACAGTGCGAACGTCGACGCCCTTGGCGCTCAGTTTCTGGTGCAGATCGATCGTTTCGAGCACATCCACACTCATGTCGCGGTCGCCGCTGATCAGCAGCACCGGCGAAGTCCAGTCATCGATCGCGGCAAGCGGCGAGGACTCGAACGCCAGCGGCCTGTCCGCTTCGCTCACGCCGAATATGAAACTGGGATTCTGATGACCGGGCGTGGGCGAAGGCCAGCTCCAATCGAAGACTCCGTGTATCGCCACCCCGGCAGCAAACAGCTCCGAATCCCGTGCGAGTGCATGAGCGGTCAGCAATCCGCCGTATGAGCCGCCCCAGATCCCGATGCGTTCGGGATCGACTTCCTCGCGCTGCTCGAGCCAGCGCCCCGCGCCGAGTACATCCGCATATTCGGACGCGCCCCGCCAGGCACGACCTGGAGCCTCGCGGAAGTCACGGCCATAGCCAACACCGGATCGATAGTTGATGCTGACAACGACGTACCCCAGTTCCGCCATCCGCCGGTTCACCGCGAAATCCTTGGCGTAATAGCTGCCGAAGTGGAACCCGGGAAACATCTGCCGCGGCGGCCCGCCGTGAACATAGACCACCGCTGGATGAGGACCGTCCGTCGAAGGAAGAAACAGTTGCGCCGGCACCGTCCCGCCGTCGCTCGCCTTGATCCGGACCAGCTGCGGCGGAGGCGCATCGAAGCTGTGGGAATAGCCGTAGTCGGTCGGCTCCTCGACAAGGGCGAATTGACCCGACCGCAGATCGAGTACGCGCAGAAGAGGCGCATCTTCTGCATCGCCTCCGGTGAATGCCACGTAGCGGCTGTCGCCAGCGGAACGGGCAAGACCCATCACCACATCCGGGCTTGAGATCGCTCGCGCCTGTCCTGTCGAAACCATGATCTGCGACAGCTGCCTTGTGTCGATGTTTGTGCAATTATGGATAACGAAGAGGCTGTCGGCAGCGGCGAGCTCGCTTTCGGCGACTTCGCAGCCTGTCGGCGTGAGCGCGCGTGCGGCTCCCCCGGTGCGAGGAATGGCATAAAGTCGCGCCCAGCCGTCAGCCTCCGACCGGACAACGAGGTTGCGGTCGTCGGCCCAGCGCAAATGACCCTCCGGATCATCCGACAATTGCGATCCTGCGGCACCGGCAGGCTCGTAGACGGTCCGTACCTGCCCGGAAGCGATATCGACCGTTTCCACGGCAAAGGGCTGATTTGCGGTCAAATCATAGGATTTCGTGTGCTCGCGAGCGGGCCAGCGCAGATAAGCGATCGTCCGGCCGTCGGGAGAGAGTTGGGGGGAACTCAAGCGGTGCGGTCCGGTCACCAGCCATGTCACCCGCTCTTCTCCAAGCGAATACCGACCCAGGAACGACCAGCCCCCGCGATCCTGCACGAAGTAAAGCGTCCGACCGTCTTTCGACCACAAGCCCTGGTTGAACCCGCCGCCGCCTTGCACGAGGACCGTCGGCTCCGCCGTCGGTTGCTCGAGGTTTACCGACCACAGGTCGCGTCCCTTGCGATAAACCATTTGCTCGCCGCGAGGTGAAAACCTCGGCCCGAAGCCGACACCGATTTCGATCGGCTTCGAGCCGGGCTCGGTTCCAATCAGCCAGAGCGTCGCCGACGGGGCTCGAAGAAGATCCGCAGGATTGAAGGCGTCTCCACTGGCATTGAACGGCACACCGGTCAGATAGGCAACATAGTCGCCCCTCGGCGATGCAAGGACGCTGGTGATCGGCTGTCCCTCTACATCGGACTGGCCGAAGAGTTTGACCGGCCGGAACTCCGGTGCCTGCGCGTACATCAGATGGGTCTCGTCCCCCTGCGCCACGAGCCACGCAACGGACGAAGATTCGGATGCGCTGACTTCCGTCGCTATGGGAAATTCGAGAAAGCTTTCTGCATCGTCCACTTGCGCCGACAGCGAACTTGCCGTGAACAAGGTCGCCACCGCCAGACAAAGTTTCGTTCCAGGCATCGTTCAGTCCCCCACTTTCGAAAAATCACCGTCCAGCACAACCGAAGAAAACCAGATGATCAACGCCCGTCGTCGGCTGCACACGTCGAATATCGCTTCAGTCCGCGCAAGCGCCGCCCCCGGGCCACCCAGTCCATCCGGGCCCGCGAACAACCCGCCCCGGTGTCGCGCCGGTATGTTGCCCGTCGGAAAGTACCTGCACGCCGTTGATGAACACCTCGGTGACACCGGTGGCGTATTGGTGGGGCGCATTGTAAGTTGCATGGTCGCTGATAGTGGTCGGGTCGAATATCACGATATCTGCAAAGTTGCCGACGGCCAGGCTGCCACGCTGACGCAGCCCGAGGTTCGAGGCCGGCAAGGCCGTCAGCCCGCGAATTGCCCGAGCAAGAGGCAGCGCTTCTTCCTCGCGCACGTATTTGCCGAGCAAACGCGAGAAGTTGCCGTAGGTGCGCGGATGCGCTGCGCTGTTGAGCGTTTCGCCCTCGGCGGCGGGAGCGGATGCATCGGATCCGAAGCTCATCCATGGGAGCGCGGCCTGTTTGGCGATATTCTCTTCGGACATCATGAAGTAGATCGCGCCGATCTGGCCATCCTGCAGGACGAGATCGACGGCGGTCTCCTCCACGCTCGTTCCGCGCAACGCGGCAATCTGTGCGAGGGTTTTGCCCATCAGCGGCTGGAACTCGGGATTCTCGGAATTCACCAGCAGAACGCCATCACCTCCGGCAGCGCGCAATAGGTTTTCCCAATCGCTTTCTTCCGCGCGCATCTCCTGTAGAATTCTGGCCCGGGTCGCTGGATCCTGCAACCGCTCGAGCATGGCGTCGCGGCCGCCAGCCTGCACCCACGGGGGGATAACCGCATCAAGGCCGGTACCACCCGCAGTGTAGAGGTACATGTTGGTTGTCAGCCTGATGCCCGAACGACGCGCGTCCTCTATCTTGGCGACGATCTCCGGCAACCGGTCCCAGTTCCGCTTGCCGGCAAGCTTGAGGTGATAGATTTCCGCCGGCAGGCCGGCTTCGCGAGCGATCGTGATCACCTCGTCGATCGCGCTGCCGATTTCGTCGGCTTCCGAACGCATGTGGCTGATATACATACCGCCGCAGCGGCCTGCCTCTTCGGCAAGAGCGACGAGCTCTCGCGTCTCGGCATAATTGCCGGGGGCGTAGATCAGCGCAGATCCCACTCCCATCGCGCCCTCTTCCATCGCCTGGCGAACGAGCGCGCGCATTCGAGCAAGCTGGTCAGGATTCGGATCGACATCCTGTTCGCCAAGTTCGTGGATCCGCACAGTCGTCGCGCCCACGAAGCTGGCGACGTTGGGCGAAATGCCCTTTTCCTCGAGATTTTCGAGATATTCGCCCAAGGTGGTCCAGCCGATGGCGACGCCGCTTTCGCCCATCTGCGCCTGCAATTCCTGTCGCATGGAGCTATTGATGGGCCCCATGGTCCATCCTTCGCCAAACACTTCAAGCGTCACCCCTTGGCGGATGTCGGACATGCCGCGACCGTCTTCCAGAAGGGAACGATTGGCCCAGCTCAGCATGTTTATGAATCCAGGTGCGACTGCCATCCCGGCAGCATCGATCTCCTCGCGCCCCTCGCCGCGGACTTGTCCGATCGCAACGATCTGGTCGCCCTCGACCGCCAGATCCCCCACATAGGGTTCACTGCCGCTGCCATCATAGATCGAGCCGTTGCGGATCACCAGATCATAGCCGGCCACATCGGCCGTTCCTCCGGCGGTTGCACAGCCCGTCATGGATGCAAGCAGCAGCGTCGCCAGAGATAAGCGAGCAGTCTCGCAGGGCCATTCTTTCACGGTCGTCATATCAATCCCCTCCCTAGCTCCCGATATCCGTCCTGCATCGCGGAGCCTCGGTCACTGACGGACCAAATATCTACAAATGAGACTCAACCATCCTATTTGGAGATGTCAAGCCTCAGGTCATTCTGTCGGATCAAATGCAACTGTTGAAAAGGACGAGGCGGGCGGGCAGCTGCATCCCGCGCCGAAAGTGGGGGCACCAGGCTCGCAACGGACCAGGCAAGTTGCAATAGGCCAGGTTTTGTGTCAGCCCCCGCTTTCTCTAATCAGGACAGTGCGGCTTGATCGGTTCGCCGAGCAATGCGGCGCTCGGGGTACGAGCGCGAGGATGGGGCGACTGAATAACGGAAATTCGTGCGGTTTCGGGAATCGAGGGTCGCAGTTGCGAAGGGCCGTTCACTTTCCGATCAGGACAAGCCCTTTCAAGGCCAAATTTGGGAGACGGTTATGGCGAATGGCATCAAGGCGGGGCGGCGCGGCTTCATGAAAGCGGCGGGTGCGGGGGCGCTGCTGTCGGTACCGATGATCAATCTGGGCTATTATCGGCTCGGCGCGAGCGACCGGACCTATTCGGCGCGCAGCGTCGCGATCGTGGAGCGCGCGATGGTGCTCGACATGCTCGCCATTCCGAAGATCGATTTCCGCCCTGAGGTCCCCGCCCGACCGATGACCGACCGGGAGAAAGCCGAATTCCGCGCTTCGGGGATCACGGGCATCCAGAATGCCGTCGGAATTGGCGGGCCGCGTGCCAAGGAGCAGGCGCTCGAATTCCTGGCGGCGTGGCAGGGTTATGCCGGCCGCAATTCGGACGTATTCTCGCTGGTGGGGCTGGTCAGCGACCTCGAACGGGCCAAGGCCGAGGGCAAGGTTGGCATGATCATGGGCCTGCAGAACGCGGATCAGTTCGAGCGGGCGACCGACGTCAAGTTCTTCTACGATTTGGGCCTGCGGTGTGCCCAGCTGACCTACAACAGCCTCAATCGGATCGGCAGCGGTGCCACCGAGCGCGTCGACGCAGGTGTCAGCGATTTCGGGGTGTCCATCATCGGAGCGATGAACGACGTCGGCATGTTGATCGACGTTTCGCATTCGGGCGACAGGACGACTCTGGATGCACTCGAGCTTTCGCCCCGACCCATCGCCTTCACTCACAGCAATTGTCGTGCACTTAACGAACATCCGCGCAACAAGACCGACGAGATGATCGTCAAGCTCGCCGCAAAGGGCGGGGTGATGGGGATCACCGGGGTGCGCAATTTCATCAGCAACCGCGACCCGACCACCATCGTGGATTATGTCGATCATATCGAACACGTGGTGAAACTGGTGGGGATCGAGCATGTCGGCATCGGTTCCGACAGCGATCTCAACGGCTATGACGACATGCCCGCCGACCAGAACGCGATGCTGCGCAATGCCTACAAGGACAGCTACGCCTTTCGCGACAAGATCGATGTCGATGGCTTCGATCACCCGCGCAAGGTCTTCGACCTTGTCGAGGAAATGATTCGCCGTGGTTATTCGGACGACAGCATCGAACTGGTGCTTGGCGGAAATTTCGCACGCCTGCTTCGCGCGACCTGGAAATAGCCCCGTTCGGCACTCCGAAGCGAACCACATGACAAATTTGACATTCTCTAAATTGAGTGCAAATGTCCCAATCAAGACAAAATTATCGCTGAAAAGATAGCGGTTCATAGGGTGGAATACACTCAACAGAGACGCTGCGAATTCCAGGAAGAGGTCTCGGTCGGCTTCTTGAGCGAAGCCAAACAGAGTTGGGGGATAACATGTACCTAAGGCAGTTCACAATCCGCACATTGCTTTCGGGCTCGATCGCGAGTTTCGCCCTCTTGGCCGGCACCCCGGCGCTTGCCCAGTCGGTCGAAGCAGCCGAGCAGCCGGACGAGAATGCACCGGAAGCCAAAGAACCGACCGGGACGATCGTTGTCACCGGCTCTCGCATTCAGCGCGACGGATTCGATCAGCCGACTCCGACCACCGTGCTTGGCGATACCGAAATCCAGCAGGCCGGGCGGGTCAACCTCCAGCAGGTGCTGAACGAACTGCCGCAGGTCCGCAATTCGGTGGCGCCGACCACCGCGACCGGCAACACCTCGAGCGGCGTGGCGCCGGTCGATCTTCGGGGGCTGGGATCAGCTCGCACGCTCACCCTGGTCAATGGCCGACGGTTCGTGGGCGACAACAACCTCAACTTCGTTCCGACCAATCTCGTGGATCGTGTCGAACTCGTCACCGGCGGTGCCTCGGCGGCATGGGGCTCCGGCGCGGTTGCCGGGGTGGTGAACATCATTCTCAACGACGATCTCGATGGCGTGACTCTGGGCGCCCAGACCGGGATTTCCTCGCGCGGCGATGGTTTTCGCTATGGCTTCGATGCAGCCTTCGGGACCGATTTCGCCGATGGTCGCGGCCATTTCATGATCGGCGGTGAGTATCTCGACGATGAGGGTGTCGACACGGGCGGACGACGCGAGCGTCCGTGGCTGGGCGCCGGCCTGGTCAATATTGGCGGCGGGCAACTCGAACTGCAGCCCGACGTCAACGATCTGGCGCCGATCACTCGCGGCGGAACTGTTCTTGCCGGCTCTTTTGCCGGTCAGGTATTCGCTCCCGACGGGAGCTTGCGGCCGACCAGCGAGGCCGATTTCTTCAGCCTGTACGACCTGCTCTATGTCGCCAATCCGCTTGAGCGGATCGGAACTTATGGCAGGCTGACCTACGACATCGGTGGCGGTGCGACGGTATGGGCCGATGCCATGTATGGTCGTTCGAAGACCAACCAGCCGTTTTTCCCAGATTTTTCATCCCCGGTGTTCGCGGTCTCGGCCTCCAATCCGTTCCTGTCTCCCACAATCAGCGACACGCTCGCCGCCAATGGCGAGACGAGCCTGCTGATCGGACGCTTGCTCACCGACACTTTCTTCATGACGTTCGACGCCGAGCGCGTGACCAAGGAAGGTGCTGTCGGCATCGAGGGTACGCTTGGCGGGAATTGGGCTTACGACGCGCATTTCAGCCACGGCGAGATCGACAGCGAACAGAGGTTCTTCAACTCTTCCATTCCCGCGAATTTCGCTCGTGCCATCGATGCGACCTCGGTCAACGGCCAGATCGTTTGTTCGGTGAACGCGGATGCCGATCCGACCAACGATGATCCGGCCTGCGTGGCGTTTAACCCCTTCGGAGATGGAGCCTCCTCGCCCGAGGCGAGAGCTTACGTGAGCGGCACCCAATTTTCACGCAGCGTCAACAAGCTGGATTCGGCGGCAGCGCGTCTCCAGGGCGATCTGCTTTCGATGTGGGCCGGCCCGGTCACTGTCGCTCTCGGGGTGGAGGCGCGCTGGGAAGAGCAGACGGCGGACAACGGCGAACTCGATCGCGCCGGGGTGTTCGGCCTGCCGGTCTTCACCGAACCGGTGCAAGGTGCCTTCAGCGTCAAGGAGGGTTTTGTGGAGGCGCTTGTGCCGCTCTGGCAATCCGATGGCTTCGAACTCGATGTCAACGGCGCTGCCCGATATTCGGATTACAGCCTGAGCGGCGGCATCTGGTCTTGGAAGGTCGGCGGAACCGCGCGACTCTTCCGCGATCTCCTGCTGCGCGCAACCCGCTCGCGCGACATTCGCGCACCCAGCATCGGCAATCTCTTTGCAGTCAACACGATCAACGTCCGCCCTGTGGTCGACAATGACTCGGCAGGCCGCAACGATCCCAACTACAATCCCAACCCGCAAGCCACTATCTTCAGCGGAGGCAATGTCGCCCTCGTTCCGGAAGTCAGCCAAAACTGGACGGTTGGCGCTACCGTATCGCCCGCCTTCCTCAGCGGTTTCAGTTTTTCGATCGACTATTACGATATCAAGATCGACAACGCCATCGCGACACCCAGTGCGTCGGATGTCACGGCCGCCTGCTCGCAGGGCGATACCGCCGCCTGCGACAGCGTCATTCGCGACGCCACCGGGACAATCGAAACTATCTTCGCGGTGGCGCAGAACATCGCCGAGTTCGAGACGAGCGGCGTGGACTTCGAGGCTTCCTATCGAACGCCGATCTCGGGCTTTCTGGGGCTCCCCGGTAGCTTCTATGTCCGCGCTCTGGCGACCTATGTCGATGAACTCGCCTTCCAGACCGGCTTCAATCGCCGCGATGTGGCCGGAGATGTCGGCGATTCGGTCGTCGACGGCCTGCCGAAGTGGCGCGGCATCCTGACCCTGGGTTACGACGAAGATGCGTTCGGCATCGGTGCGCGTGCACGTTACGTCGGCGGCGGCGATTTCAACGACGAGCAGAACATCGTCAATGGCGAGATCGATGCGCGGACCTACATCGATCTCAACGCCAGCTTCGACGTCATGGACAGCTTCACCTTCTACGGAAATGTGAGCAATCTCTTCGACGTCAAGCCGCCGCTGGTCACCACCACCGGCAGCGCGCATTACGATAATCTGGGCCGGTATTTCACCGTCGGTGCGAAGGTGAAGTTCTGATCGCTTCCGGCCAGGGTCCAGGCGCGGGCCGGATAAGTCATCCACATGATGCGGGAAGGGGCCGCCGTTGGCCGTTCCTTCCGAACTCGAGACAGCGGGAATCACAATGGCCGGAACTGCGGAACGATACGGACTGATGCTGATAGCGCCAATGCTGTTGCTTGCGGCGCCTGCGCAGGCAGCGGAGCCGGTGCAGCTCCCGCGCGCGGAGGTTTCGACGACCCTCGATGAACGAGTGGCCGGGCTGGAAGATTTCATCGACGGAGCGATGGCGATGGGCATCGCCAATCGCGAGGTGGCCGGCGCTGTCTTCGTGCTGGTGAAAGATGGCGAGGTCGTGATCCAGAAGGGCTACGGCTTTGCCGACGTCGAGGCGCGCAAGCCCGTCGATCCGGCCAGAACACTGTTCCGGCCCGGCTCGGTGTCGAAGCTGTTCACGTGGACGGCTGTCATGCAGCTCGTGGAGCAGGGCAAGCTTGATCTCGACGATCCCGTCGACCGCCACCTCGACTTCGAGATTCCCGAAACCTTCCCGCAGAAAATAACGGTGCGCCATCTGCTCGATCACAGCGCGGGTTTCGAGGACGGTTACAAGGACATGTTCGTCGCCTCGCCGGATGAATATCAGGAGCTGGGCCCTTGGCTTGCCAGTCACATCCCGGCCCGGGTGCGCGAGCCAGGCGTCGAGGTGTCCTATTCCAACTATTCCACTGCGGTCGCGGGCTATATCGTTCAGCGCATCTCGGGCGAAGATTTCTCCGACTATATCGACCGCCACATCTTCCAGCCGCTTGGTATGACGCGCAGCACCTTCCGTGAGCCGCTGCCGCAGAGTTGGCAAAACGATGTCGCAATCGGTTACGAATGGAAAGACGGGCGGTTCGAAGCACAGCCTGCCGAGTTGATCTACAACATCGCTCCGGCTGGCTCGCTGTCTTCGACCGGAGCCGACATGGCGCGTTTCGTCGAAGCGCATCTTCAGGATGGCCGACTGGGCGACGCGCGTATCCTGCAGGCCGATACGGCCAAGCGGATGCGCACGCGTCTCGCCGCCAACTCGCCCGGACTTCCGGGGATCGGGCATGGGTTTCTCGAAACACGCGCTTCGAACCCCCGCATCATCGGGCATGGCGGGAACACCGGCGAATTCCATTCCAACCTGATCCTCATTCCCGAAGCCGATGTCGGCTTCTTCATATCGCTGACGGGGGGCAACGAGGCTTCGATCGCGCGCTCCGAACTGAGCGCCATGGTGGTCGAGCGGTTGGTCCCGACCGTACGCCTGCCCGAATGGACGGGCGCGCCCGGTGAACCGGTCGAGGGTACTTACCGAACCAACCGCCGCTCCTACACCGATCACAGGGTGAACCCGGCCAGCCTGATCCAGGTTAGCCGCGAGGGCGACCATGGGCTGAGCGTGACCATTCAGGGACAGACGATCCTGTGGGAGCAGGTCGGTCCCGGAACCTATCAGCAGGTCACCGAAGAGACCACGCCTTATGGTCCGCTGGGGCTCATCCAGTTCTACGGCGAAGGAAGCGACACGCGCTTCTCGTTCGAAGCGCAACCCTATACGCTTTATCGGCTGGTCTCCTGACACGGTCGTCAGGGCAGCAGCAGGTTCGATGCCCGCGACAGGCGTGCAACAGCGCCGACCGCATCGCGCTTAATCATTGGTATCCACCCTTGGGAGAAGCATCGTGAAACTGGCACTTGGACTGGCTCTGATGAGCCTCCCCGCAGCACTGGCGGCGCAAGAGCCCGTCAAGTCCGAAGCCGTGGCCCAGGATGCCGCAGCGATCACCTACACGGCGCCCGAAAATTGGGCCGCTTCCGCGCAGGGCCCCGTGACCGTCTATACGGCGCCCGAAGGCACTTTGCGGGTTGCCGTAGTTCAGGTCGGAGCCGCGGCGGATGCAAGCGCCGCGACCGCCCGGGCCTGGTCGCTCTACAATCCGCAGGCCGAACGCGAGGTCCGGCTGGTAACCGCCGGAGCCCCGGGCGATGGATGGGACGAGCGGGTCAATACTTCCTACGAAACCTCGCCCAGCGAGCGCGCGGTAGCTGCGGCCACAGCCCTGCGCCGAGCCGGCGAGTGGGTCGTCCTCATCACCGAGGGTTCCGAATTGGTCGCCAACAAGCGGACGGCGGCGATATCGCTGGTGGGCCAGAGCATACGCCCAGCGGGTTACAGGCCCGAAAGCTTCGCCGGCCAGACGGCCAATCGGCTCACGCCCGAGCGCGTCCAGCTCTTGCGGGATTTCGTGGCTCAGTCGGCTGAAACGCTCGAGGTGCCCGGCGTGGCGATTGCCTTGATCGACGGAGGAGAAGTCGTCTGGCAGGGTGGTTACGGCGTTCGCGCGCTTGGCCGGGACGCACCGGTCGATGAACACACCAAATTCATGATTGCATCCAACACCAAGGGCATGGCGACGCTGCTGCTCTCGGCGCTGGCAGACGAGGGCAAGCTGCGCTGGGAGCAGCCGGTGACCGACCTCTATCCCGAATTCCGCCTCGGCAGCGACGCGACGACGAGGTCCACCCTGGTGCGCCATCTGGTCTGCGCCTGCACTGGTCTGCCACGCAAGGACTATGCCTTCATTCTCGCCGATAGCGGGGCTCCGGCGTCCGACACCTTCCGCCAGCTCGCGCAAAGCGAACCGACCAGCGATTTCGGCGAATTGTACCAGTACAACAACCTGATGGCTTCGGCGGCGGGCTATCTGGGCGGCGCGCTGGCCTATCCCGACATGGAGCTCGGCGCGGCATTCGACGAGGCAATGAAAACTCGAATTTTCGATCCTCTGGGGATGACCGACACCACCTTCGATTTCGCGGTGGGGGAGAGCGGCAATTGGGCGCGCCCCCATGGCTACGACATCGATGGCGAGGTCACCCTGCTGTCGAACCGTTTCAATCACCTGATCACTCCGCACAGACCCGCCGGAGGCGCCTGGTCGACTGCCGCCGACATGGCGAAGTACGTCCAGCTCGAACTTTCGAAGGGGCTCTCACCCGAAGGCGAGCGCGTCGTCAGCGAAGCGAACCTTACCGAACGTCGCAAGCGTGGCGTGCCGATCGGGGAGAATGCCTGGTACGGAATGGGCCTGATGGAGCGGCAGGTGGCCGATGTGTCGGTCGTGACCCACGGTGGCACTCTCCAGGGCTACCACAGCAATTTTTACCTCTTGCCGGAGGCCGGGGTCGGCGCCGTCATCCTGGTCAATTCAGACGCCGGTGCTTCCATGCTTGGCCCGTTTCTGCGGCGACTGCTCGAGGTGGTTTATGACGGCAAGCCCGAAGCGACGCAGGAAATCGCGGTCGCCGCAGCGCGCCTGGAGAAGCAGGCCGAGGCCAAGCGGGCGAGCCTGACCGTGCCTGGCGATCCGGAAGTTCTTGCCGGACTGGCTTCTCTTTACGAGCACCCCGAAATCGGTTCTATCCGGGTCACCAGAGACGACGGAATCTATTCCATGAAGGCGGGCTTCGTCGAAGGGCCGATCGCCACGCGCGCCAATACCGACGGGAGCGTATCGCTTGTGACAGCAGGTCCGGGGCTCATCTCGGTCGAGGCGGTGGTCGGCGAACTGGACGGTCGCCGCACGCTAACCGTGCGTGATAACCAGCATGAATATGTCTATACGGAGGTGCGCTGACGGCGCTGACGCGGCGGGATTGCCCGGCGCTGCTCAACTGCGCAGGTTGAGCAGCGAATCCATCAGGCCATCGCCTTCGCTCGAGCACACGCCGAGCACCACCGCCTCCTCGCAACCCTCGGCGGTCACATAGGCGTGACCCATCGAGGAATCGAGATAGATACCTTCGCCGGCATCGATCCGGACGGGGTCGTAGAATTCGGAGTGAACCTCGATCCCGCCTTCGATCACATAGATGAATTCTTCGCCGTGGTGGCGCACCAGATCTCCGAATTCCTTGGCGCTCTGCGCGCGGATCCGGGTTACGATCGGGATCATCCGCTTCTGGCGCAGATCGGTGCAGAGGTAGAAATAATCGTAATTGTCGGTCGTCACGCGGACAGCGTTGTCCAGCTTTCCGAGGCTGCGGCGGCCCGTGACCTGCGGGGGCGCGCTGGCCGGGTCTTCTTCGGCGAACAGATCGGACATGCGAATATTGAGCCGCTGGCTGAGCTGCTGCAGCTTGTCGTAGGACAGCGTCAGGCGATTGTGCTCGACCTTGGAAAGCGTCGAAACGGGGATTCCGGACTTCTCGCTCATCTCCTTGAGCGTCCAGCCGTTGCGAGAGCGGATTTCGCGCATCACCTCGCCAAGCGTCCGTGGTTTCGCCTGCACTCCCATCAATCGACCGCTCCCGTTGACAATTCTCTAAATAGGATCATTATGTCCTAATTCAGCCACGCCGTATTCAGCGGTGCATGTTACTGATCAGGGGTCCTACGTCCAGCCGAAAAGCTGACGGCGGAGCGGCCCGGGGGGAGAATGCGATGCGTCTGGTTCACAAGATCATGCTGGGGCTGGCGGCACTGGCCACCTTGCCGCTCGCTGCGCAGGCACCGGCTTTGCTGGATCGGACCCCGGAGGTGCCGGTGGCGTCGATGGTGGAGACTACCATACCTGAATCCGACACGGCGGATCTCGATCCAGCCGATCTTGAAGCCTGGCTCGATGGCTTTCTCCCCTATGCGCTTGCGCGAGGACAGATCGCGGGCGCCGTGGTGGTGGTCCGCGGCGATGAGGTCGTTCTTCAGAAAGGCTATGGCTATTCCGACGTGGCCGCGCGCGAGCCAGTCGACCCCGAGGCAACGCTGTTTCGCCCGGGATCGGTTTCCAAGCTGCTTACCTGGACCGCTGTCATGCAGCAGGTCGAAGCCGGCAGGCTCGACCTCGACGCCGATGTGAACCGCTACCTCGATTTCGAAATTCCGCCCTTCCGGGGCGAGCCCGTCACGCTGCGCGACATCATGACCCACACTGCGGGGTTCGAGGAGTCGATCCGCTACCTGATTACCGATGATCCCGATGCGGTGATGTCGCTCGGCGAGCTGATGCCGCTGGCGCTGCCCGAGCGGGTCTTTGCTCCCGGTTCGACCCCCGCCTACTCCAATTATGCCACCGCGCTCGCGGGCCACATTGTGGAACGAGTCAGCGGGATGACCTTCGACGACTATATCGATCGTCGGGTGTTCACCCCGCTCAACATGACCCGCTCGACCTTCCGCCAGCCTTTGCCCGAGGCGCTCGAACCGCTGATGTCCGAAGGATATTCGGTCGCGACCGAGGAGGCCAAGCCCTTCGAGATAGTGGTTCCTGGGCCCGCCGGAAGCCTGGCTTCGACCGGGGCGGATATGGGCAAGTTCATGATGGCGCATCTCAACGAAGGGGGCGCCGTCCTGAGCCCGGAAACCGCGCGGCTGATGCATGACTACGATGCGCCGGGCCTCGGACCGTTGAACACGATGGCGCTCGGCTTCTACGAACAATGGGTCAACGGTCGGCGGGCGATTGCCCATGGCGGCGACACCCAGTGGTTCCACAGCTATCTGTGGTTGTTCCCCGAAGACGATATCGGCGTATACATCTCGATGAACAGCAATGGCGTCGCCGGCGCGTCCGGTGCCATCCGCAGCGCGCTGTTCCACGGTTTCGCCGATCGCTACCTTCCTGCCGAAGAGCCGCAGACACGGGTGGATGACGAAACCGCCCGCGCGCATGCGAACCTGCTGGCCGGCAATTATGTCAGCAGCCGCGGCTCCTTCACCAATTTCATGCGCGTGCTGGGGCTGCTCGGCTCGCTGGAGATTACCGTCGGGCCCGAGGGCAAGCTCGCCTTCCCCGCGCTCGACGGGCTCACCGCTGGCGCCCGCGACTGGGTGGAGGTGGAACCCTTCGTCTGGCGCGATACCGCCACCGGCGAACGGCTCGCCGCCGAAGTGGTGGATGGCCAAGTCGTCCGGGTCAGCCT
>JAHJPT010000141.1 GCA_018819685.1 Alphaproteobacteria bacterium | reverse complement strand
GTCATCAGGTTGAAGGCGACCACGGGCTCGCCGCCGACGCTCTCTTCCTTTCCGGAAGGATCGCCCGCCAGCCAGTCGAGCGCGCGGCGCACTGCAGCCTCGCCGCCCTCGCGTTTCAGATCGACCGGCATCGGCGCATGAGCCGGCTGGCCAATTCCCGCGCGATAGAGCGCGCCCAGCAGCGTGCCGCAATCCGAATAGCCCAGATAGCTCTTGCGCGCGGCGTGTTCGTCCATTCCCGCCAGCGCCGCCCGGGCGATGCGGTTCGAGCCGTAACCGCCCTTGGCGAACCAGACCGCATCGAAGCCGGGATCGTTGGCGCATTCGAGCAGTGCCGCAAGGCGGATCGCATCGGAACCCGCGAAGTGCCCTTCGCTGACGAAGCACTGTTCGTGGAAGCTCAGTTCGAGCTGCGGGTAGCCCTCCGCCGCCAGCGCCGTGACCCGCTGGGCGAGCTTGCGCTTGATCGGGGTAGCGGGGGCGCAGATGGCGATCCGGGTCATCGCCGAGCGTTCTAGCGCGCCTCTCGCGGCTTGTCATCGCCGGCACAACCCAATAGCGGATCGCAGGATGAGCGACTTTCCCACCCCCGACGAACTGCTGGCCCGCCCCTTTTTCTTCGTCGGGATCGGCGGCTCGGGGATGCTGCCGCTGGCGCAGATCCTGCGCGGTCGCGGCGCATCGGTGGCCGGGTCCGACCGCAGTTTCGACCAGGGCCATTCGCCCGAGAAATTCGCCGCGCTGGAGAAGCAGGGCTTCATCCTCCATCCGCAGGACGGGAGCGGGATCGTCTCGCGCGATCAGATCGTGGTCGCCTCGGCGGCGGTCGAAGACAGCGTACCCGAAATCGCCCGCGCGAAGGAGCTGGATTGCCTGCGCCTCACCCGCGCCGAGCTCAATTCGATCCTGTTCAACACCAGCGGCGCCGGGCTGGCGGTGGCGGGGACCAGCGGCAAATCGACCGTCACCGGAATGCTCGGCTGGATTCTCCACGCCACGGGCCGCGAGCCGACGATCATGAACGGCGCGGTGATGAAGAATTTCGTCTCGCCCGAGCGCCCCTTCGCCAGCGCGGTCGTTGGTAGCCAGAGCCTCTACGTCAGCGAGGTCGACGAGAGCGACGGCTCGATCGCGCTTTACCGCCCTGCCGTCGGCGTGCTGCTCAACGTCAGCCTCGACCACAAGAGCATGGAGGAACTGCGCCAGCTGTTCGGCGATTATCTCAGCCGCAGCCGGATCGCGGTGGTCAATGCCGACGACAGAGAGGCACTGGCGCTGCTGCCGCATGCCAGCGAGGCGATCACCTTCGGGATCGCGCAGGAGAAAGCGCAGATCGGCGTGATCCCGGGTTCCATCGCGGAAGGACCGATGCGCCAGGCGGCCATGGTCGTCGACCGCCACGATGGCAGCGAACATGCGCTCCGGCTCGCCTTGCCGGGCCGGCACAACCTTGCCAACGCGCTCGCCGCGATCGCGGGAGCGGCGGCTGCGGGCGTCCCGGTGGCCGCCGCGATCGAGGCGCTGGCGGGCTTCGACGGGCTGGCGCGCCGCTTCGAGCTGGTCGGCGTCTCCGCCAGCGGCATCACCGTGATCGACGATTTCGGCCACAATCCGGAAAAATGCGCGGCGACCTTGCGGACGCTCAAAGCGCACAAGGGCCGCGTGCTCGCCTTCTTCCAGCCGCATGGCTACGGGCCGCTGCGGCAGATGGGCGATGAACTGGCGGAAACCTTCGCGAACCTGCTCGACGCGGAGGACCGCGTGATCCTGTGCGATCCGGTCTATTTCGGCGGGACCGTCGATCGCAGCGAAGGCAGCGAACGGATCGTCCGGCTGATCGAGCAGGCAGGCGGCGCGGCGGAGCATGTTGCGCAGCGCGCCGATGTCGGCGAACGGCTGGCAGAACTGGCGCGCCCGGGAGACCGGATCGTGGTGATGGGCGCGCGCGACGACACGCTCGCGGTGTTCGCGCGGGAACTCTACCAGCGGCTGGCCTAAGCGCGAACGGTCGGGCGCGGCCCCTCGATCGCGATCCGCCGGGCGCGATCCGCTAGGCCGGGTCTCTCGCGTCGGGGAGCCGTCCGTAGCCGTTTGCAACCGTTCCCGCATTGTACAAGACGCTGCGATCGCGGCCGCTGTCTTTTGCCCGGTAGAGCGCGGCATCGGCGTCGGCGAAGGCCTGGTGCATCAACTGTCCATGCCCCAGCACAGCGCCGATGCTGATCGTCACCGCGGGCAGATCGACAGGCGTTTCCGGCCCCTCGATACTGAGTACGGTTTGCCTCAGCCTGTCGGCCAATTGCATTAGTTCCTGCCCGTCAGAGATGTCGGCCACGACCGCGAATTCTTCCCCGCCGAGGCGATAGACCTGCGCCCCCGGCTGCTCGTTGAGCGCGTCGCGCAAGATCGCAGCAACCCGGCACAGCACCGCGTCGCCGATCTGATGCCCGTATTCGTCGTTCACCGCCTTGAAGCGATCGATATCGGCGAGCAGCAGACCCTGCCCCGTCTTCAGACGCGCAACCATGTCGAAGGCGCGGCGATTCGCGAGACCGGTGAGTCCGTCGGTGTTCGCCATCTGGCCCAACCGGACCGCCTGCGTACGGGCCTGGTCGCGATCGTGCCGCAGGGCCAGGAAGCGGTCGCCGACACCGAGCGAGGTGAAGATGGCAAGCACGACCATCGCCGGGAAGGTGGCATCCTCGAGCGCAAAGCCGAAGTCCATCAGACCGATGCCCACCAGCAAGCGCAGCAATCCGACCGCGATCAGCACCGACAGCCCGAGCGCTGCCCAGCGCGCTCCTTGGCTGCCGCGCGCCAGACCCATCGCCACCGCAGTCGTCACGATCAGCGCACTGGGGATAAGACTGGCCATAAGCCAGCTGTTGACCGTGATCCGCAAGGCCTCGCCGCCGATCAGCGAGACGATCTTTACCAGCACGGGAATCAGCGCGGCAGCGATCAGGGCCGCACTCATCCGTCTGCTCAGGAAGCGGTCCTCGATCAGGCCGCGCACCACCATCACCGCGCTCGACAGCGCCAGGACGAAGGCCACAGCGGTGGCTCGCCAGCGCAGGCCCAACTCCAAATCCGGTACGAGTTCGAAGATCAGGCCCGATTGCAGCAGGGTGTAGAGCGTCATCGCGCCAACCATGCCGAGATGCCACAAGACGAAGGACTGGCGAAGGATACGGAAGAACAGAAGGTCGTAGATCATCGGCAGGACCAGAAGGCCGATGACCAGCACATAGGCCAGCGAACGCAGATAGTGCATCTCGGCACTGCGAGCCTGCGTCAGGATTCGCGCCTTGGCAGTGGTTGCCGCGGAATAGGGACGCTCCACCACGGTATCCACCGCAGACAAGGGTGCGGTCTCGTCGGGGATGGGTACATCGAAGCGGTTGCCTGCGAACCAGTTGCGCGCCGCCATCTGGCGATCGACATCGACCAGTCGCTGGGTGCCGTCGGCATAGGTGAAGCGGACCAGCATCGACGCGAAGTCGGAGGCGACAGTCTGCCACACCAGTTCCTTGCTGCTGTGAAGAACGAGCCCGTCGAACTGGACCGAAGTTCTTACGAACCGATGGCGATATCCGAATCGGCTGCCGCTGCATTCCAGCTGCCCGCGCGAAAGGTCGAAAGCGGCGCGAGCGGTTTCGGCGCCGCCGGTGCAGGTCAGGGATTTGAGCGGAAGGGCCTGTGCGACGCTCGGCACCGCACAGAGCAGGCCCAGAGCACAGGCTATCCTCCCAAGAATGCGATATAGCCTCACCGGCTCTCCCCTGCGAATGGAGAGCCGTGTCTGGCAGTCGCGCTGCCGGACTTTACTCCCATTGTCGTCAATGTACCAAATCGGGAAACCGGATGGCCAGCGGTTTTCCGCAGTTCCTGTTGTTGCGCGGTCGTACTAGTGATCGGCCGTTTCGTTTCCGATCCCGAGCAGCTTGTGCAGCACCAGCGCGATGATCGCGCCCAACACCAGTCCGACCAGTGCGGACAGGGCGGCGTAGGTCGCCCAGCCGAGGATGCCCGCCAGACTGCCGGTGGCGGTCTCGACGGCCAACTGCGCATCATGCGCCCAGTCGGAAGGAGCATGCCAACCGAGTTCGTGCACGCCGTGCAGGATGATCCCGCCGCCGACCCAGAGCATCGCTATGGTCCCCACGAAGGACAGCACCAATAGCAACACCGGCATGGCCTTGAGCAGACCGCAACCGACCCTGCGTGCCAGGTGCGAAGGTTTTCGGGAAAGATGCAGGCCGACGTCGTCCATCTTCACGATCAGCGCCACCGCGCCATAAACGAAGACGGTCACCGCTATGCCGACGATTGCCAGCACCCCGGCGCGGGTCACGAAATCCTCGGCGGCGACCTCGTTGAGAGTGATCGCCATGATCTCCGCCGAGAGGATCAGATCGGTGCGAATTGCGCTGGCGACGCGCTGCTTCTCGAACGCGGTCGGATCTTCGATCGGGTCGTCGAGCGTCTTGCCGTGCTTGGCACCGCCCAGCTTCTCCATCACCTTTTCCGCACCTTCGTAAGAAAGATAGGCCCCGCCGGCCATGAGGATGAAGATGATCGCCGACGGCAGAAAGAAGCTCAGCAGGAGCGCGCCCGGAAGCAGGATCAGCAGCTTGTTCTTGAGACTGCCCTTGGTGATCTCCCAGATGATCGGCAGCTCGCGCGCCGGGTTGAAGCCGGTCACGTAGGAGGGGGTCACCGCCGCATCGTCGATGACCACGCCTGCGGTCTTGGTCCCGGCCCGGCTGGCGGCAACGCCGATATCGTCGACCGACGCCGCCGCGGCGCGGGCGATCACGGATACGTCGTCGAGCAGTGCGACCAGTCCACCGGGCATCGAGAATCCTCTGTCAAATTTGGAAACGCCCAGCCCCTGCCCTGCCGGGTGCATCCCGACAAGCCTTGCTTTCTGCACCCGTCGCGCTATGTGCGCCGCTTCCCTGCCTGTGCAGGGATTCGAAGAAAGCCGGAGGGGCCCCGCGGAACCGCTGCGGACAAGCCAGCGATCGGCATTAGTGAAAGGACCAAGACATGGCTCTCTACGAGCATGTATTCTTGGCGCGTCAGGACCTCTCCCAGAGTCAGGTCGACCAGCTGGCCGCCAATGCAACCGAAATCGTCGAGCAGAACGAAGGCCGCGTCACCAAGACGGAGACCTGGGGCCTGAAGAATCTCGCCTACAAGATCGACCGCAATCGCAAGGCACATTTCGTCATGCTCAACATCGAGGGGCCCGGCGAAGTCGTCCACGAACTCGAGCGCCAGACGCGCATCAACGAAGACGTGATCCGCTACATGACCATCCGCGTCGACGAGCACGAGGAAGGCCCCAGCGTGATGATGCGCAAGAACGAGCGCGACAAGAAGCGTCGCAGCGACCGCGAGGAGCGCAACTGATGGCCCGTCCGTTTTTCCGCCGCCGCAAGTCTTGCCCGTTCTCGGGCAAGGGCGCTCCCGTGATCGACTACAAGGACGTGCGCCTGCTCCAGGGCTTCATGTCCGAGCGTGGCAAGATCGTCCCCAGCCGCATCACCGCCGTCAGCGGCAAGAAGCAGCGCGAGCTGGCCAAGGCCATCAAGCGGGCACGCCAGATCGGCCTGCTGCCCTACATCGTGCGCTGAGGAGAACAGACATGGATATCATACTCCTCGAACGCATCGGCAATCTCGGCGGGATCGGCGATGTCGTCTCCGTCAAGGACGGGTTCGCGCGTAACTTCCTGCTCCCGCAGAAGAAGGCGCTGCGCGCCAACGCCACCAACAAGAAGGTCTTCGAAGCCAATCGCGAGCGGCTCGAAACCGAGAACGCCGACCGCCGCAAGGAAGCCGAGGCCGCTGGCGAGAAGATCGCTGGTGCCGAAGTCGTGCTGATCCGCGCTTCGTCGAACGCCGGCCAGCTCTACGGTTCGGTAAATGTGCGCGACATCGTCAGCGGGCTCGAAGCCCAGGGCCACGATGTCGACAAGAAGCAGGTCATCCTCGGCAGCCCGATCAAGATGCTCGGCATGCACGAAGTGACCGTGGCGCTCCACCCCGAGGTCCACATCACGGTCAAGGCCAACGTCGCCCGTTCGCAGGACGAGGCCGAACTGCAGAGCCAGGGCGTCGACGTCCTCGCCCAGGCATTCGAGGACGATCAGGCCGAGATCGAGAAGATGGCCGAATCGAACCGCATCGATCCCAATCTCGAGCCGGGCGAAATTCCGTCCGACATGCTCGAGGATGGCGTCAGCACTCCCGACGACATGACCCGTCGCGAAGCGCTGATCGAAGCGACCGACCCGGACGCCGACAACGGCTGATCGCAGTCTCAGGACACCAATCAGGGCGCGGCGGCTTCGGTCTCCGCGCCCTTTTTGTAAGACACGCGATCATTCGGCTGTCAGGCTGGCGGATTAGGCGTCAGGCGAATAAGGCCGGGCGAAGAGGAACATTTATGGAAACGACCGACCACATCCTCGACAAGCTGCAGTCGATCTACGATGCGGCGGTCGAGCGGCTTCGCGGCGACGTGATGGCCTTCGGACGCGACCGCTCTCTGCCCGCACCCGAGCGGCGCAAGGACGGGTCCTACACCTATCCCGAACTGCGGCTGCGGTTTCGCGGCGGCGACCAGCCCGAGGATCGCAGCCGCGCCTTCGGCCGGCTCAACGCTCCCGGGCTCTACACCACCACCGTTACCCGCCCCGCGCTGTTCCGCGACTATCTCACCGAACAGCTCCAGCTGATCTCCTCCAATTACGAGGTCGAAGTCGAGGTCGGTTCCTCGCAGCAGGAAATCCCTTTCCCCTACGTCCTCGACGGGCAGGCGGGCGCCGAGTTGGCCGGGGTCGATCCCAACGAGGTCGCGCGCCATTTCCCCTCCACCGATCTCGCCGACATCGGCGACGAACTGGCCGACGGAATCGAGCTGGAAAACCCGGACGATCCCATCCCGCTGTCGCTGTTCGACGGGCTGCGCACCGATTTCAGCCTTGCCCGGCTGGCGCATTACACCGGCACGCGGCCGGAGGATTTCCAGCGCTTCATCCTGTTCACCAATTACCACCGCTATGTCGACGAGTTCGTCGACTGGGCAGGCGCGCAGCTGGGCAAGGACGGCTATACCGAACTCGCCGGCGCAGGCGGGTTGCGACTGTCCGAGCAGACCGCCAACGCCAGCGCGCAATTGTCCGACACCGCGTGGCGGCGCCACCAGATGCCCGCCTATCACCTCGTCGGCGAAGGTCGCGGGGGCGTCACGCTGGTCAACATCGGGGTCGGCCCCTCCAACGCCAAGACGATCTGCGACCATCTCGCGGTGCTGCGCCCCGAAGCCTGGCTGATGATCGGCCATTGCGGCGGGCTGCGCCCGAGCCAGAAGATCGGCGACTATGTCCTCGCGCACGCATATCTGCGCGACGATCACGTGCTCGACCCGGTGCTTCCCCCCGAGATCCCGCTCCCCGCGATCGCCGAAGTCCAGCAGGCGCTGGCCGGTGCGGCGGAGGAAGTGTCCGGCGAACACGGTTCGGATCTCAAGCGGCGGATGCGGACCGGGACCGTGGTGACCACCGACGACCGCAATTGGGAGCTGCGCTACACCAATTCGGCGCGGCGGCTGTCGCTCAGCCGCGCGGTCGGGATCGACATGGAGAGCGCCACCATCGCGGCGCAGGGCTATCGCTTCCGCGTTCCCTACGGCACGCTGCTGTGCGTCAGCGACAAGCCGCTCCACGGCGAGATCAAGCTGCCCGGACAGGCCAACAAGTTCTACGAACAGGCGATCGCCGCGCATCTCCAGATCGGAGTGACCGCATGCCGTCGGCTGCGCGAGGAAGGACCGCGACTGCACAGCCGCAAGCTGCGCGCCTTCAACGAGCCCCCGTTCCGCTGAGTGCGGGCGGGCGGCCGAGCCCTGCGGCGCCTCATCCGTCCTGCGCCTCGAGCCCCTCGATGCTATCCTTGCCGGTCACCTGCTCGATCGATTGGCGCAGGCTCTTGAGCGAAGCCTTGTCGGTGTCGAACGGCGCTTCGATGGCATAGGTCTCGCCCTCCTGCCCCTGCACCGACAGCGGCACCGAACCGGCCAAGTCCGCCAGCATGGCCGCGGAAATCCGCTTTTTGAATTCCACCGAGAAATCGCCCATCGCGCCCTCCTTCCGCAAAGCGCGGAAACTGCCACGCGTCTCATGCGCGGCAAGGCGAACAAGCTCCGGTTCGGAGGATCAGCGTGCTGGCAGCGGCACCAGCGCGAATTCGAGATTGTAACTTGCCTCCACGGTGATCTCGCCCGGCTCGATCGGGGTCCGGGCGATCCGCGAGCCGGTGACAATGATGTAGCCGCTGCCCTTACCGAGCTGGACCTGACTGTCCGACACCCACAGCACCCGGGCGACCCGCATCCCCAGCGCAGCCGCAGTCGAATCCGCCTGCGCACGCGCTTCGCGCAGCGCTTCGGCCTCGGCGAGCCGCGTCAGCCGTTCGACGTTTTCCTCGGCCACAGCGAACTCGGGTCCGCTGATCGAATTCGCCCCCGCATCGAACAGCGCGCTGACCAGATCGCCGGCGCTTCCCAGATCGCGGCTTTGCACCGTCACGGCGCTGCTTGCGCGAAAGCCCAGGATGCGATCGACCACCGCGTTGCGGGTATCGGCGAATTGCGGTTCGACCGAAAGATCGGAGCTCTGGATCTGCTCGGCGGGGATTCCCGCAGCGCGGAGCACCGCGATCACCGGGGCGAGCTTGCGGTTGTTGGCATCGAGCGCAGCAGCGGCGCTCTCGCCAGTGGTGACCACGCCCACGGTCACGGTCATCACTTCGGGTCCTGCCGCGATGCTGCCGACCCCGGCGACGCGCAGGATGGTTTCGGTTGCGGCGACGGCAGGCCGGGAGGTTTCGGTCTGCGCCGCCAGCGGTGCCGCGATCGTCAACCCCGCGGCGCCAATCCCCAGCGCCAGCCTCAGCCTCCATTCGAGTCTGCTCGACCGTGTCACACGCATTTCCTCCCTTTCGGACGTTACCCCGCCCCCTTGGTCTTGGTCTTGCCTGCCTGGGCATGCGAAACCATGAAATCGATGATCTGGCCGGCGATATCCTTCTCGGTCGCCTTCTCGATGCCTTCGAGCCCGGGCGAGGAATTGACCTCCATGATCACCGGACCGTGATTGGAGCGCAGCATGTCGACGCCGCAGACGTTGAGCCCCATGCGCTTGGCCGCACTGACCGCGGTCGAGCGTTCGGCGGGGGTGATCTTGATCAGCTGCGCGCTGCCGCCGCGGTGGAGATTGCTGCGGAAGTCGTCGGGCGCGCCGGTGCGCTTCATCGAGGCGACCACCTTGCCGCCCACCACCAGCGCGCGGATGTCGGTGCCGCCGGCCTCCTTGATGAATTCCTGCACCAGGATGTTCACATTGGCGCCGCGGAAGGCCTCGATCACCGATTTGGCCGAGGACATCGTCTCGGCCAGCACCACGCCGATCCCTTGAGTCCCCTCGAGCAGCTTGATCACCACGGGGGGGCCCTTGACCGCCTTGATGATCTCCTCGGCCTGCTTGGGATCGTTGGCATAGGCGGTGAGCGGCAGGCCGAGCCCATGCTTGGCGAGGATCTGCATGCTGCGCAGCTTGTCGCGGCTGCGGCCGATGGCGACGCTCTCGTTGAGCGACCAGGTGCCGCGCATCTCGAACTGGCGCAGGATCGACAGCCCGTATTGGGTGATCGAGGCGCCGATGCGCGGGATCACCGCGTCGTAGCTTTCGGCCGGCTCGCCATTGTAGAACACTTCGGGGCGGTGGCTGGCGATATGCACGGTGCAGCGCAGCGTGTTGAGGATGTCGAGCTGGTGGCCGCGTACCTCCGCCGCTTCCTTCAGTCGTCGGTGCGAATAGAGATTCGCATTGCGCGCGAGCATGGCAATCTTCATCGGGGGACCCTCACGGTTTGTGGCCAACGGCGACTTCGCGACCGGGGGTCTGCAGCCAGGAATGGCCCGAATCGACGAGGAAATGGCGCCGTAGAGCGGAGCGACCGATCAACATAGGGAATTTCATGTCCGAACGATCGGCAAGACTGATCTCGGCACGGAATTCGACATCGCCGATCCGGATCGGGGTCTTGATGATCATCCGCCGCTGGGTCTCGCCGTTGGAACTGGTGATCCCGCGCCAGTCGACATGCACCGCCTCGCAGACCTGCCGGACATGCTGCCGCGCGTAATCGACCGCGAAGCGGACATAGGCCTCGCCGTCGCGCTCGAAGCGTTCGAGAATGGTGCCGTGGAGCGAGGAGGTGCGTGCCCCCGTGTCGATCTTGGCAGGGATCGCCGCGAGGCCGAGCTCGGGCAGCGCCACCAGTTCGCGCCAGCCGACCACCGGGAGAGATTTATACGGCTCCTTCACGGCAGGATCGCAAGCCCGTCGCCGCCATCGCCTGCCACCAGCCGGCGCAGCACGCGACCGCTGGCGTAATCGACCTCGGCAACGGTATCCTCGCCAGTCTCGGCGACATAGATCCGTTCGCCGTCCTGCGACCAGATCACCGTGACCTGCATCCGTTCCTGCGCGCCTCGGGGGCCGCCGACCGCGATCGAGCGGATCGCCTCGGCGCGGGCCAGATCGATCACCGTCAAGCCGCCATCGGCGAGATCGGAGGTGACCGCGACATCGCCCTGCGGCCGGATCGCGAGCCGCAGCGGGAAGGCGCCGGTGGCGAGCTCGCTGCGGATCTCGAGGTTCATCGGATCGAGCGCGAAGGCCTTGTCCGAGCCGCGCGCGCTGACCCACAGCGTCCTGCCGTCGGGCGCGAGATCGATCCCCTCGGGCTCCACCCCGACCGCGACCGATTGCGGCGCACGGCGGGTGAGCAGATCGACCAGCGTGACCGTCCCGGAACCCATGTCCACGGTCCAGGCGTGGCGGGCATCGGGGGAAATGGCGAGCATGTGGCTGCCTTCCTGACCGGTGCCGTATTCGAACGTCTCGGTCTCGCCCAACGGGTCGCGGATCCAGAACACCGATCTGCGGCCTTCGGCGGTGGCGTAGAGCGCGCCATTGGCGTGCCAGACGATGCCGTGCGGTCGGGCG
>JAHJPT010000140.1 GCA_018819685.1 Alphaproteobacteria bacterium | reverse complement strand
CGCCGATCCCGAGCGGCTGGCGGGATATATGAACTGGCGCGCGCGGCTGCTCGCGCTCGACGGGCTGATGCCGGGCATGGACGAGACCGGCGCGCTCGCCTGGGGCACGCTGGCCGATGCCCCCGAGGAGGCCGAGCTGGTGTTCCTCGGACTGGACGCGGGCAAGCCTTGCTTCGCCTGCGTCCCGCCGGCAGGCGATGCCGCGCCGCGGCTGGCGAACCCGGCGGTGTGGCAGGCGATGGCCAGTCTCACCCCCGACGATCTGGCGATCTATGGCGGTGCGCGCAGCATCGTCGACTGGCACGCGCGCCATCGCTTCTGCGCCCAGTGCGGCGGCGCCACCACCATTGCCAAGGGCGGCTGGCAGCGAAACTGCAGCCGGTGCGACGCCAGCCATTTCCCCCGCACCGACCCGGTCGCGATCATGCTGGTCGAATACGACGGCAGGCTGATGCTGGGGCGCGGCAAGGGCTGGCCCGAGGGACGGTTCTCTGCGCTGGCGGGTTTCGTCGAGCCGGGCGAAAGCATCGAGGAAGGCGTGGCGCGCGAGGTGCTCGAGGAAAGCGGGGTCAAGGTGCGCGACGTAACCTATATCGCCAGCCAGCCATGGCCGTTCCCCTCGCAATTGATGATCGGCTGCCATGGCTATGCCGATGACGATGCGCTTGTGGTGGACGAAACCGAACTGGCCGAAATCCGTTGGTTTACGCGCGAGGAAGTCGCCGCCTCGCTCGCCGGCGACGGCCCCTTTGCCGCGCCCCCCGCACAGGCGATCGCGCATCACCTGTTGACTTGGTGGAGAGACCGATGACCGAACCGCGCAAGCTGACCATCGATATCTGGTCCGATGTCATGTGCCCATGGTGCCTGGTCGGCTGGGGCAATCTGCGTCAGGCGCTCGATCGGCTCGAGGGCGAGATCGCGGCGGACATTCGCTGGCACGCCTTCGAGCTCAACCCCGACATGCCGGCCGAGGGCGAGGAGCGCACCGCGCATATCGCGCGCAAATACGGGCGCACTCTGGAACAGTCGAAGGAGGTGCAGGGCCAGATGCGCAGCGCGGCGCAGAGTGCGGGCGTCTCGCTCGATTACGAGGGCGAGGAGCCTGCGCCCGATGCAATGATGTGGAACACCTTCGAGGCGCACAAGCTGCTCACCTGGGCGGGCGAGACGCATGGCTATAAACGCCAGACCGCGCTCGAGCTCGCGCTGTTCACCGCTCACTTCAACCAGCGCCGCCGGATCGGCGAGCGCGTGGTGCTGCTCGATATAGCCGAAGAGACCGGTTTCGACCGCGCCGCGGCGGAGTCTGCACTCGACAGCGAGGAAATCGCCCGCAAGACCCGCGCCGAGGAACGCGCGGCATGGGATCTCAACATCTCCGGGGTCCCGGCAATGGTGCTGGCGGGCAAGTTCCTTATCCCCGGTGCGCAGCCGCCCGAAGCCTACGTCGATGCCTTGCGCCGGGTTGCGGAGAAAACGGCGGAGCCGACGGTCTAGCGCGGCACTGCCGCGGTAATTTCGGCCCCACAAGCGAAACGCCGCCCCGAAGGACGACGTTCGTTGATCGATATTGCATCGATCCGGGTTGGGCGGATCAGCTGCTGCTGTTGTTGCGCGCTTCCTGGATCGCGGCGCGGGTCTTGGGGCCCTTCTTGGCGTCCTGCGCGGGATTGTCCGAGCCGATCTCGGGCTCGCGATTGTCCGGGTCGGTGGCGCGGTTGAGTTCGCCGCGCTTGCCGACGTCGCGATTGACGTTGCCGCCCGCGCTGCTCTGCTGCGAGGGGGTGGGGTTTTCGGTCAGCTCGTCGATGGGATGCCTGGATTGGCGGTCGGGCATAGAAATTCTCCTTTACCGTACAACGCCTGTCCCCCCGTCACTGTTCCGTCCATCGATGTCCCGCCCACCGACGTATGGGTCAGATCAGCCCGAGCTTCTGCAAACGCCCCGCGAGGCGGCCGGGCATGACATCGCCGATGTCCTCGCCCTCCACCAGATCGCGCGGGGGATCGCCCTTGAGGTAGCGCCACCCCTGATGCGCGCGCTTGGGCTTGGGCAGCACCGGGATCAGCCGGGGTTCGAGATCGATGAACCAGCGACCGTTGTCCTGTTCGGTGAATCCGGTGATCGGGCTGCGTGCGACCAGATTGTGCTCGTGGATCCAGAACAAGGATCCGCCGATGCATTCCTCCCACCGGGTCGGCCGATAGCGGGTGTTGACGCTGACCCGCGGGCGGTTGGCGTACCAGCTTTCGATTCCGGCGTAGGATTTGGCGCCGAATGCGATCTTGGTCAGGTGAAGCGGCATGGCAGCCTAGATAGGGGGTGGGGCGCGAGCCTCAAGTCAGCCGTTACTCTAGCCGGACCCGTCAGCCAACCACGCCGCTCGCCACCGCGAGCCCGAGGAATGCGAAGAAGCCCATCGAGTCGGTGATCATGGTGACGAAGACGCTCGAGGCGACCGCCGGATCGGTGTCGAGCCGGTCGAAGATAACCGGCACCAACACCCCGGCCAGCCCGGCGATGATGACGTTGATCACCATCGCCGCGGCGATCACCAGCCCCAGCAGCGGCGTGAAGATCAAGCCCGTCGCGAGGCCGATCAGCAGCGCGATCGTTGCGCCGTTGAGCATCGCGACGCGCATTTCGCGCAGCAGGATCCGCCCGGTGTTGGAGCGGGTCAGCTGGTTCATCGCGATCGCGCGGACGGTGACAGCCATCGTCTGCGTCCCGGCATTGCCGCCGATGCTGGCGACGATCGGCATCAGCACCGCGAGCGCCACCAGCTGCTCGATCGCCGCGCCGAAGGCCGCGATGATCAGGCTGGCGATCAGCGCGGTGCCCAGATTGGCGACCAGCCAGCGCACCCGGCTGTAATAGGCATCGCGGATCGGCTCGTTGATGTCGCCTTCGCCCGCGCCGCTCATCAGCAGCGCGTCCTCGCCCGCCTCCTCGGCGATGATGTGGACCACATCGTCCACCGTCATCTGGCCGACCAACCGTCCGCTCTCGTCCACCACCGCCGCCGAGATCAGCGCGTATTTCTGGAACATGTTGCCGACCTCTTCCTGGTCGAGCGTGGCGGGGATCAGCGTCTGGTCGCGCTTCATCACGTCGACCAGCGGGATGGTGCGCGGGGTGCGCAGGATCCATGACAGCTGGCAGGTGCCGACCGGATGGTGCCGCTCGTCGACCACGAAGATCTCGAAGAAGTCGTTGGGCAGCGCGCGATCCTCGCGCAGGAAATCGATCAGATCGCCGACCGTGAGATGCTCGGGCACCGCCACGAAGTCGAGGTTCATCAGCCGCCCGGCGGTTTCGTCGGGATAGGCCAGCGCGCTTTCGATCGCGTGCCGGTCCTCGGCATCGAGTTCGGCGAGGATCGCCCGCTGATTATCGCGGTCGAGATCCTCGATCAGCTGGACCGCATCGTCGGTGTCGAGCTGTTCGGCGATCGACGCCACGCGCGCGGCGGGCAGCGATTCCATCATGTCGTCGCGGACGAAGTCGTTGAGCTCGGCGACGACATCGCTGGTCATCAGATCGGTGATCGCGGCGGCGAGCTGATGGCGCTCGTCGCGTTCGAACAGCTCGAGCAGATCGGCGATGTCGGCGGGGTG
>JAHJPT010000139.1 GCA_018819685.1 Alphaproteobacteria bacterium | reverse complement strand
TCAGCTGGGAGATCATCCACGGCAACAACCCGCTGCTGGTCAACCAGTCGCTGGCGCGGGTGATGGATGCCAAGCTGCGCGAGGTCGGCGGGGTCGCCTACACCGCCGAAGAACGCGCCTGGGCGCAAGAGATCGCGACGAGTTTCGGCGCAGCGGCCCGGCCGCTGGAAAGCGCGGGCCAGGTCCAGCCCTATGGAACGACGCTGGGCTATGGCTCGACCGATGTCGGCGATGTCTCCTGGGCGACGCCGACCGTGGGCCTGACCGCCGCAGGTTGGGTGCCCGGAACCAGCGCGCACAGCTGGCAGGCGGTTGCGGCAAGCGGGCATTCGATCGGCGCCAAGGGCGCTCAGGTGGCGGCGAAGGCAATGGCGCTGATGGCGGTCGAACTGTTCCGGAACGACGAACTGCGCGCGGCGGCGAGGGCGGAGTTCGACGCCGCGAGGGGGCCGGACTACGTCTACCGCTCGCTGCTCGGCGACCGCGATCCGCCGCTGGATTTTCGCCGCTAGGCCCCTCTCGCGAGACTAGCGCTGCCGATCTATCTCTGCGCTTGTTCGGCGAGTTCGATCAAGGCGGGACGGATCGGCCCCAGATCGTAGCCGGCAGCTTGGGCGGCGCGTTCGATGCTGGCCGGATCGCGTCCCCCGCGTGCTTCGGCCAGCGCCCACAGCAGCGTCGAGCGCGTGCCGGTGCGGCAATAGGCGAGGATCTTGCCTTCCGCATCGCCCAGAGCCGCTTGCATCGCCGCAATCCTCGCCATGTCGAACCCGGATGAATCGATCGGAATCGCGGCATAGTCGATCCCCGCAGCCCGCGCCGCGGCCTCGATCGTCTCGCCGTCGGGCTGGCCGGGCGCTTCGCCGTCGGGACGGTTGTTGACGATCAGCGTCACGCCTTGGGCCGCGGCCCGGGCGATATCGTCGGGTGCGATCTGCCCGGCGGCAAAGACCGTATCGGAGAGCGGCTTAAACTCGCTCATGCTCCGGCTGCCATGGCTTCACGGGCCTTCTGCCGGCGGTTGCGCTGGACGATGTTGAGGATTTCCACCCCCACCGAGAAGCCCATCGCCGCGTAGATATAACCCTTGGGCACATGGAAGCCGAAGCCATCGGCGATCAGAACCACGCCGATCATCACGAGGAAGGCCAGCGCCAGCATCACCAGCGTCGGATTGTGTTCGATGAAGCGCGCCAGCGGATCGGCCGCCACCAGCATGACGCCCACGGTGATCACCACCGCCGCGACCATGATCGGGATGTGGTCGGTCATGCCGACCGCGGTGAGGATCGAATCGACCGAGAAGACCATATCGATGGCGATGATCTGCACGATCACCGCGCCGAAAGTTGCGGTCGCTGCCTTGGCGACACCGGGAGTCTTGTCGAGCAGATCGCCCGAATCGTCCTCGGGCTCCATCGAATGGTGGATTTCCTTGGTCGCCTTCCACAGCAGGAACAGCCCGCCCGTCAGCAGGATCAGGTCGCGTCCGGAAAAGGCGGTATCGAAGCTCGGCTCGCCGTGAGGGGTGGGCTGCCCCTGGATGCCCAGATCGAACAGCGGGGTCTGCAAGGTCACGAGCCAGCCGATCAGCATCAGCAGCCCGATCCGCATCACCAGCGCCAGAATCAGGCCGATTCGCCGCGCACGCTGCTGCTGATGCTCGGGCAGCTTGTTCGACAGGATCGCGATGAAGATCAGATTGTCGATCCCGAGCACCACTTCGAGCGCGATCAGGGTGAGCAGCGCGAGCCAGGCGGCGGGATCGGAGAGCAGTGCAAGGATATCCATGGCGCGCCTTTGCCGGTCTGCAGGGAATTTCGCAACATGAACTTCACGGGAACAAGCAGCGAATAAGGCCGCGAATTCGCACGCGAAAATGTCACATTTTCGCGTCAGACCGGCGCCTCACGTTAAAACATTCGCATGACCGTGGCTTTGGGGTTATGTAGCGTGCTGTAATAGGTGGGGCTTTCCGGCGAATCGGTCCCCGCTTGCGCCGGGTTCGCCATGCGGCCCGCGATCCGGCGTTTCACTTGCGGGGCGGCGCGATAAGGTAAGTTTTGAATCATGGGTTACGATAGAGGCCGCCGTCGGGGACGGGACAAGCGCGATGGATTTGGGGAAGACGGTTTCGAGCCAATGGGTGGCCCGTCGGAAGGTTTCGGATCATCGGGTGGTTTTGGCGGCGGCTTCGGCGGCGACCGGGGCGGCTTTGGCGATCGCGGCGGCCAAGGTGGCGGCGGCGGTTTCCGCGGCGGTGGCGGCGCAGGGCGTGGCGGACCGGGCGGCGGTGCAGGCGCTGGCGGCGGCGGTTTCAGCCGGATGCCCGCGCAGGTAGTCGGTACCGGCAAGGGCAAGGTCAAATTCTTCAACGCGCAAAAGGGCTTCGGCTTCATCCAGCAGGATGGCGGCGGTGAGGACGTGTTCGTCCACATCAGCGCCGTCGAACGCGCGGGGCTCGAGAACTTGGGCGAAGGTCAGGAGTTGGAATTCAACCTCGTCGATCGCGGCGGCAAGGTTTCCGCACAGGATCTCCAGATCGTCGGCGATGTGGTTCAGACCGAATCCGCCAGCGGCCCGCCCAAGCGCGAGCTGACTGGCGACAAGGCGACCGGCACGGTCAAGTTCTTCAATTCGATGAAGGGCTTCGGCTTCATCACCCGCGACGACGGGCAGCCCGATGCTTTCGTGCATATCAGCGCCGTCGAGCGTTCAGGCCTTTCGGGCATCGACGAAGGCCAGCGTTACGAGTTCGATCTCGAGGTCGACCGACGCGGCAAGTATTCGGCGGTGAACCTCGTTCCTGCCAGCGAATGAGGTGAGCCGCGCCGCCACGGTTTGACCGCCAAGGTTTGACCGCAACGGTTTGACCGGGCGCGCGCGACTCAATAGACGCCGAAGGACACGTGAATGGCGGCTCCCTCACGGGGCCGCCATTTGCATTTGCCCGCCCGTGCTTTCGCCCCCACATTCCTTTCGATCCATCATTCGCTCCGGAGGCCCCATGTCGATTTCGCCGCTGATGCCCGTCTATCCCCGCTGCGGCGTTCGCCCGGTGCGCGGAGATCACTGCCATCTGATCGACGAGGACGGCACGCGTTATCTGGACTTCGCCAGCGGGATCGCGGTCAATCTGCTCGGTCACAGCCATGAAGGCCTGATCGGCGCGATCCAGCGCCAGGCCGAGACGCTGATGCATGTCTCCAATCTCTATGGCAGCCCGCAGGGCGAGGCGCTGGCGCAGCGGCTGGTCGATGTCACCTTCGCCGACACCGTGTTCTTCACCAATTCGGGTGCCGAAGCGGTCGAGACCGCGATCAAGACCGCGCGCGCCTATCACCAGCACGAGGATGGCGATGCCAACCGCACCGAGCTGATCACCTTCACCAACGCCTTCCATGGCCGCACCATGGCGACGATCAGTGCCTCCAATCAGGAGAAGATGCACAAGGGCTTCGAGCCGCTGCTGCCCGGCTTCGTCTATTGCGAGTTCGACGATCTGGAAGCCGCGCGCGCGCTGGTCGGGCCGCGCACCGCAGGCTTCCTGGTCGAGCCGATCCAGGGCGAGGGCGGCATCCGTCCCGCCAGCCAGGCCTTTATGCAGGGCCTGCGCGATCTCGCCGACGAACACGATCTGATGCTGGTGCTCGACGAGGTCCAGTGCGGCGTCGCGCGGACCGGCAAGTTCTACGCGCACGAGCATTACGGCGTCGATCCCGATATCCTCGCCACAGCCAAGGGCATCGGTGGCGGTTTCCCGCTCGGCGCCTGTCTCGCCACCGAGGAAGCGGCCAAGGGCATGGTGATCGGCACGCACGGCTCCACCTATGGCGGCAATCCGCTGGCGATGGCGGCGGGCGAGGCGGTGCTCGACGTGATCCTGGAGGACGGCTTCCTCGACAATGTGACCCGGATGGGCGAGCGGCTGCGTTCGAGCCTGGAGCAGATGATCCCCAATCAT
>JAHJPT010000138.1 GCA_018819685.1 Alphaproteobacteria bacterium | reverse complement strand
GATCGCGAACAGATCGCCGCCGATGCCGTTGCCGGTCGGCTCCATCAGCCCCAGCGCGGCATTGGCGGCGATCGCAGCATCGACCGCGCTGCCGCCCGCCTTGAGGATGTCGAGCGCGATCTGCGTCGCCAGCGGATGCGCAGTGGCGGCCATGCCGTGCTCGGCGATCACCGGGCTGCGCGACCAGTTCGCGCCGACCGGACGGCCCCCGGCGCCGATCTGCTGTTCGATCGGGCGCGCCCCCGGCGTCTCCTGCGCCTGGCCCCCGGTCGCGGCGAGGGCGAGCGCGGCGATGCCGGCCAGCAGCGTATAAGGCTTCATTATGCTCTCTCCAGATTCCCGCTGGCACTCTGAGGCTGCGTCGCCCTGCTGACAAGCACGATGGCGAGCCAGCTGGCGATGAAGCCCGGGACGATCTCGTAGAGCCCCTGTCCGCCGATGAAGTCGGCGTTGAACCCCAGCGCGATCCACAGCGCGACCGTGCCCGCGCCGACCACCAGCCCGGCCACCGCGCCCGCGCCGGTCATCCGGTCCCAGGTCAGCGCCAGCAGGATCAGCGGACCGAACGCCGCGCCGAACCCGGCCCAGGCGTTGGCGACCAGCCCCAAGACTTCGCTGTCCGGGTCGGCGGCGATGACGATGGCGGCCAGCGCGACCAGTGCGACGCAGATCCGCCCGACATTCACCGCCTCGCGCTCGCTCGCGTGCTTGCGCAGGAACAGGCGGTAGAAATCCTCGGTCAGCGAGCTGGAGGAGACCAGAAGCTGGGAGCTGATCGTGCTCATGATCGCAGCCAGCAGTGCGGCGAGCAGGAAGCCGGTGACCAGCGGGTGGAACAGCAGTTCGGACAGGACGATGAAGATGGTCTCGGGATCGTCGACCACCAGCCCGTTGCGATTGGCATAGGCGCGCCCGGCCAGCCCGACGCCGAGCGAACCGGCCAGCGCGACCGCCATCCAGATCAGCCCGATATTGCGCGCCGCCGGCACATCCTCGACGCTGCGCACCGCCATGAAGCGAACGATGATGTGCGGCTGCCCGAAATAGCCCAGCCCCCAGGTCACCGCACTGATGAAGCCGAGCGCGGTCAGCCCCTGCGTGAGGCTGAGGAAGCCTTCCACCGGCACTTCGGCGAGCGAGGCGCCGCCGCTGCCCCCTTCGCCGAACATCACCACCAGCGGCATCAGCACCAGCGCGACGACCATGATGCAGCCCTGGACGAAATCGGTCAGGCTGACCGCGAGAAAGCCGCCGACCATGGTGTAGGCCAGCACCACCCCGGCGGTGATCCAGATGCCCAGCATGTAATCGCTCATGCCGATTCCAGGCAGCAATGCGACGAAGGCGGTTTCGAACAGCTTGCCGCCGCCGACAAGCCCGGCCGCGGTGTAGACGGTGAAGAAGGCGACGATCACGATCGCGCTTACCACGCGCAGCACCACCGCCTTGTCGGGGAAGCGATTGGCAAGGAATTCGGGAATGGTCAGCGCATTGCCCAGATCCTCGGTCTGGCGGCGCAGCCGCGGCGCGACGATGAACCAATTGGCGACCGCACCCAGGAAAAGGCCGATCCCGATCCAGGCCTCGACCAGCCCGGCGGCAAACAATGCGCCGGGTAGCCCCAAGAGCAGCCAGCCCGACATATCCGAGGCCCCGGCGGAGAGCGCCGCCACGCCCGGCGACAGATTGCGGCCGGCCAGCAGATAGCCTTCGCTGGTGTCGGTCGATCGCTTCCAGGCGAACAGACCGATGGCAAGCATCAAGATGAAATAGAGGGCGAGGGTGATCAGGGTTCCGGTTTGCATGAGCCGGCGATTAACAAAGGCGAGGGAGAATTGCCACTCGCACGGCTGCGGGGGGTTTTTCGCGCCGTTTCACCGCACCGCAACATAAGTGTCGTGGCCCTGTCACCACAGCGGCGCAGGGGCGCGGCGAACCTCCAAAAGAAAAGGCCCCTCGACATGCTTGCCAGACGCTCCGTCTTCGCCTTCCTCGTCGCGACGACCGCGCTCGTTCCGTTTGCCCCGGCGTTTGCGCAAGCCGCCGCTCAGCCGGACGGCCCTGCCGAGGATGCGGCCATTCGCGGCAATGAGATCATCGTCACCGCGCAGAAGATCGAACAGCGCGCGGTCGATGTGCCGATCACCATCTCGGCGCTCACCGGCGAGCGGATCAGCGAGCTCGGCGTCACCGATCTCGACGAACTCTCCAACTATGTCCCCGGGCTCAACATCCAGGAGCAGAGCGCCAACAATCCGGGGATCGTCATCCGCGGGATCACCTCGGATTCGGGCTCCTCGCAGCAGGGTCCGCGCGTCACGCTCTATTACAACGGCGTCGATATCTCGCGCTCGCGGGGCTCCTATCAGGCGATCTACGATCTCGACCGGGTCGAGGTGATCAAGGGCCCGCAGGCGACGCTGTTCGGCACCGCCTCGGCGGTGGGCGCGATCAGCCTGGTTTCCGCGCGACCGCGCGAGGGCTTTTCCGCCGAACTGACCGGCGGCTACGGCAATTACGACCAGACGCTGCTGTCGGGCTATGTCAACGCGGGTTCGGATGTCCTCGCCGGACGGATCGCCTTCGAATGGCGCACCCGCGACGGCTATGTCGAAAACCTGGCACCCAGCCAGGAGGAAGAACTCTATTCGCAGGACAATCTGGGCGTCCGCGGCTCGCTGCGCTTCACCCCGAACTCCGATCTCACGGTCGATCTGATTGGCACCTTCGACCGCCAGCGCAACGGCGGCACGCCCTTCATATCGGGCAGGTTTGCAACTCCGGCCGGCCCCGCCGATCCCTTCGGCGACGCATTCCTGGGCGGCTCCCCCTATTCGGAGGCGGCATTGGGCAACAGCCAGCTCGGGCTCGAGCGCGAAATCTACGATGTGAACCTGACCGCCGAATATGCCTTCGGTGACAGCTGGACCTTCACGACGGTGAACGGCTATCGCGAATTCGACAGCGCCGAAGTGTTCGATGCCGATGGCGGACCCGCACCGTTCCTCGAATTCGCGGAGATCGCCGATGGCTGGCAGTTCAGCCACGAGGGGCGCTTTTCCTATGTCGACCGTTCCTGGCGCGCGGCGTTCGGCTGGAACTTCTTCACCGAGGACGGGCGCCAGAACGTGCCCTTTTCGACCGAGGAAGGGACCTTCCTGCAGTGCCTCACCAGCCTGGCGACGCCCAGGCCTCTGATCCCCGGCATTCCCTGCGTCGGCCCCGATGGCAGCGTTCCCGCCAGCCTGGTGACCGCCCTCGCGACCCGCGGTGCCGCCACCGCGATACCTTACACTTCCGCCTTCGAGAACCGCGGCGACAACGACAGCTATTCGGTGTTCGCCGACGTCACCTGGCTCCCGACCGACCGTCTCGAACTGACCGCTGGTGCGCGGCTGCTGATCGAGGAGCGGCGCTCGGCCTATACCACCGATGTGCCCGATTCGGTGCTCAGCGGCGCGCCGCTGATCCCCGGACAGATCGACACCAACGGTCAGGTGTTCACCGCCGACCGCAGCTTCTCCGCCGTCCTGCCGCGTTTCAACGTGCTCTATCGCCTGAACGACGATTTCAATGTCTTTGCGACGGCGTCGAAGGGTCGCCGGTCGCCGGTCGTGCAATTGAGCGCCGCTCGCGCCGGCGGCGTGGCGGTGCCCAACCTGCAGGTCGTGCCCGAGGAAACCGTGTGGAATTACGAGGGCGGGTTGAAGTTCGGGACCGGCATCGTCTCGGGCTCGCTCGGCGTCTATTACCAGAAGTACGACGGCTTCCAGATCAGCGTCATTCAGGACGACGGCAGCTCGCGCACCGAAAGCGCGGGCACGGCGAGCAATCTCGGCGTCGAGGCGGAACTGGCGGTCGATCCGACCGATTGGCTCAGCGTCTTTGGCAATGTCGGCTACATCGACGGCGGCATCGACGAAGGCAATGATTTCGCCCCGCAGTTCGCCGGCGCCCGGTTCCGTCTCCAGCCCGAATGGCAGGCGGCGGCCGGGTTCACGATCGACGCGCCGCTTGGCGGCGGAATTCGCTTTTTTGCAACGCCGTCGATCACCTATCGCAGCCGGATATTCTTCGAGGTGCCCAACGATCCGCTGATCTCGCAAGGTCCGGTCACGCTGATAAATGCCCGTGCCGGATTGAGTTTTGCGGACGATCGCCTCGAGGTTGCAGGTTTCATCCGCAATGCGACCGACGAGGATTACCTGCTCGACGCAGGCAATACGGGCGGAGCATTCGGCATTCCGACCTTCATTCCGGCCGAACCGCGCTTCTACGGGATTCAGATCACCGGCCGTATCTGACCGCCGGTTTGGAAGGGCTTCGCCCTCTCGCCAAGCGGGAGGGCGGAGGCTATCGTCGGGACATGACCCGATGTTCCCGTTGTTCGCTGCCAGGTGGGACCGGTCGGATTTGACCGCCTCGCTCACCCTGTTCACCGGCCTCATGGCCCTGGCGTTTTGCCTGGTGCACCTGTTCGTCGGGCAGTTGCGTTTTCTCGACAGGAATCCGCGCAGCCGCTGGCTCAGCTTCTCAGGCGGGGTCGCGGTGGCCTACGTCTTTCTCCACATGCTGCCCGAACTCGGTGCAAATGCAGGCGCGTTCCACCGTGCGACGGGTCTCGACGAGGTGATGGCCGAAAGCGCGGTCTATCTGCTCGCTTTGTTCGGAGTGGCGGCCTTCTACGGCACCGAGCGGGCGCTGAAACGCAGTCGGGGGCAGGACAAGGACCAGATCGAGCAGGCGAGGCCCGAGAGCAGCGTGTTCTGGCTGCACATCGCCGTCAGCAGCCTGCTGATGTTCGTCATCGGCTATCTGCTCAACCACCGCGAAGACACCAGCCTGATCGGGCTGGCGCTGTATTTCTTCGCGATGATCCTGCACTTCGTGACCGCCGACTTCGGCACACGCGGCGACCATCCCGAACTCTACGACGATCGCGGCCGCTGGATACTGAGCGCGGCCACACTGGCGGGTTGGTTGCTGGGCACGCAACTATCCGTGCCCGAGATCGCCATCGGCGGGTTGTTCGCCTTCGTTTCGGGCGCGATCGTCCTCGTGGTGCTCAAGGAAGAGCTGCCCGAGGAGAGGAAAAGCTTTTTCCTCCCCTTCGCAGGCGGCACGCTGCTCTATGCGGCACTGGTGCTGAGCGAACAGGCGCTGAGCGCCTGAACGCGGATCACCCGCCTTTGCGCTTGGCTTTCTTGCGCTCGTTGGGATCGAGGATCGCCTTGCGCAGGCGGATTGTCTGCGGGGTCACCTCGACCATCTCGTCGTCGTCGATATAGGCGATCGCCTGTTCCAGCGTCATCGCGCGCGGCGGGGTGAGACGGATGGCGTCGTCCTTGCCGGTCGAGCGGAAGTTAGTCAGCTGCTTGGACTTGAGCGGATTGACTTCCAGATCCTCGGGCTTGGCGTTCTCGCCGATGATGATGCCCTCGTAGATCTTCTCGCCCGCACCGATGAACAGCTCGCCGCGTTCCTCCAGCGCGAACAGCGCATAGGCGGTCGCTTCGCCGGAGGAATTGGACAGCAGCACGCCGTTCTGGCGCCCGCCGACCGCGCCCTTGTAAGGGCCGTATTTCTCGAACAGCCGGTTCATGATCCCCGTGCCGCGCGTGTCGGAAAGGAACTCGCCGTGATAGCCGATCAGCCCGCGGCTGGGCGCCGAGAAGGTGATGCGGGTCTTGCCGCTGCCGCTGGGGCGCATCTCGGTCAGCTCGGCCTTGCGGCGCTGCATCTTCTCGACGACGGTGCCCGAATGCTCGTCGTCGACATCGATGACGACGGTTTCATACGGCTCGAGTCGCTTGCCGTCTTCCTCGCGGAACAGCACGCGCGGGCGGCTGATGCCCAATTCGAAGCCTTCGCGGCGCATCGTTTCGATCAGCACGCCGAGCTGCAATTCGCCGCGACCGGCGACCTCGAAACTGTCCTTGTCCTCGGCTTCGGTCACGCGGATGGCGACATTGGTCTCCGCTTCGCGCAGCAGGCGGTCGCGGATCAGGCGGCTGGTGACCTTGGAGCCTTCGCGGCCGGCCAGCGGGCTGTCGTTGACGCTGAAGCGCATCGCCAGCGTCGGCGGATCGATCGGCTGTGCGGGGATCGGCGTCTTGACCGAAGGCTCGGCGACGGTGTTGGAAACGGTCGCCTTTTCGAGCCCGGCGAGCGCTATGATGTCGCCCGCCTGAGCGGTTTCGACCGGAACGCGGTCGAGCCCGTCGAAGCTCATCAGCTTGGTGGCGCGGCCGACTTCTACGACCTTGCCGTCGACGTCGATGGCATGGATCGGATCGTTGACCCGGACGGTGCCGGACTGGATCCGCCCGGTGAGCACGCGGCCCATGAAATTGTCGCGGTCGAGCAGCGTCGCAAGGAAGCTGAACGGGCTGTCGGGGTCGAGACCCGGCGCGGGCACGTGATCGACGATGAGCTTGAACAGGGGATCGAGATCGCCCGAGCGCGCATCCTTGTCCGCGCTCGCATAGCCGTCGCGGCCCGAGGCCCAGAGCGAGGGGAAGTCGAGCTGCTCGTCATTGGCGTCGAGGCTGAGGAAGAGCTCGAAACATTCGTCGAGCACCTCGTCGGGGCGCGCGTCGGAACGGTCGATCTTGTTG
>JAHJPT010000362.1 GCA_018819685.1 Alphaproteobacteria bacterium | reverse complement strand
GTGGTGGCAAATACTTCTGTGTCGAAGCCGATGAATATGATTCTGCCTTTTTCGACAAGCGTTCCAAGTTTGTACATTACCATCCTAAAACTGCGATTTTAAATAATCTCGAATTTGACCATGCCGATATCTTTGATGATCTGGCTGCGATTCAAAAACAGTTCCATCATCTGGTACGTACCATTCCAAGTGAAGGCCGTATTATTGCACCGATTACTGAAAGCAATATTGATGAAGTTCTGGACATGGGCTGCTGGACACCGGTGGTTCGTACAAGCTTAGATGCCAATAAAAAAGCCTCACTTTATGCAGAACAACTATCTGCCGATGGTTCTCACTTTAAAGTGCTAGAGAATGGTGTAGTTAAAGGAGTTGTTAAATGGAATATGACCGGGCAACACAGTGTAGCTAATGCCTTGGCGACTATTGCAGCGGCTGAACATGTCGGCGTTTCGATTGAAACTGCATGTGAAGCACTTTCAAACTTTGGCGGTGTAAAACGCCGTATGGAACTGCTGGATACAATAAAAGGCATTGAAGTGTATGACGACTTTGCCCATCATCCAACCGCGATTGAAACCACTTTAGACGGTGCGCGTAAACGCTTAGGCGAACGCAAACTTTGGGCGATTATTGAACCGCGTTCCAACACCATGCGTATGGGCAGCCATAAAGATGGTTTGGCACATTCTGCACGTTTGGCGGATGAAGTGATCTGGTATCAACCGGAAGGTCTGGACTGGGATTTACAACCGGTCATTGATGCAGCCCAGAACAAAGCCATTGTGGTCCGTACACTGGATGACATCATCAAAACTGTGGCTCAAGAGGCAGGCGAGGGCGATGCTGTGGTGATTATGTCGAATGGTGGCTTTGGTGGTTTACATCAGAAGTTGATTAGTGCTTTAAAAGCTTAAATTTCATTTTTTAATTTTTATTGAAGGACTATTTTTATAGTCCTTTTTTATTGAACTGAGCTTCATGAGTTGAAGCTTTATTTTTAAAAATAATTTTGATAACCCTTGTTCTTTATAACTACTCTAGCTTTTGTACCATGTCCAGTTTCTTCCATTTTTAGCAGTAAATCGAGAAACTGGTTAATTTGCTGATGATTTAATTGATGAGGCAAGAATTTATCTAAACCCATTTTCTTAAACAGGGTAGTGATTTTTCCATGCTGATTGACATATTTCATCGACCATTGCTTGAAGTGAATCTGTTCAATGACATGATCAGGAAAGCGGTGAATCTGATTATGACGAGTATCTTTCGAGATCTGTGCAAATAGCTTTTCTAGCTGGCTTTTTTCACCCTGTAAACATTGAAAATAAATCCCTTCTGCATAGTAAAGTACACCATAAATCGCTTGCGCCTGATTAAAAGAACGCGCAGTAGCCAAAATATCGCTTAAATCCTGTAATAAATCATTACCATATTCGACACGACTACTGGCATAACATAATTGGGTGAGCATAAAGCGCCTATAAGTATTGGTGTGAGTTTTAAATTGCTTATCTGACACACAGGTTAATTTTTAAAGTTTAACTCAAGACAATAATGGTTATTTTTTAATCAAATGTAATTTCTTTCTTACACACAGCATAGCTTAAACTAACTTATTTTTTACCATTCGGTGTATTAAAATTGATTTAGCCAAATCAAAACAAATAATTACTTAAAATCAGGGGAAAAGCATGTTAAAAAAACTTTTCATCACGATGGGATTAGTTTGTAGTTATTTATGTCTAATTATTATCTTACATCGTAATGGTATTGAAGAAATGCTGAACACTGCTATTTGTTCAGGCTTACTTGGTATTTCACTTAAAATTTGGGTCCAAAATATCCTATACACATGTTGTAGTTTAAGTATTCTGGCCTTATGTTTTTTCTGGCTACAAGAATACGCTCTGCTTGAAATGATGCTAATGACCTCAGTGCTCGGTATTGTTTTAACCCAACTGATCCGATCTCAAAGTCTGCAATTTAGAAAAACCCAATCCTTATAATCATCTAAGGATTGGCAACCTTTTTAAACCTATAATAAAATTATTGAATCATGCAGATGTTAAGCGATGATATCTGCAAAGCTGAGGACTCATTAAAATATTCGTTCGACAGAACACCACCTCGGAATTATTTTTAATAGGCCTATCCATCAAAAATCAACTGAAATAAAATTCTGCATTTATCGCTTTTTAATAGTCCACAATTTCAGTCTCTCCTAAGCTTCGACCATTCTGTAAGCAAAGCTGTCCAGGTAATGACTTCCTCACTGAGTGTTGATAGCTTAGATAGACTAGCTCTGTGTATTTATGCTCAATGCTTTAATGTCCTATCAATAC
>JAHJPT010000137.1 GCA_018819685.1 Alphaproteobacteria bacterium | reverse complement strand
CGACGAGCTGGCGCGTTTCGACGCGGTGCTGCTCGACCCACCCCGCGCCGGCGCGCGCGAGCAGGTGGCGACGATCGCCGCGAGCAGCGTCGAGCGGGTCGCCTATGTCAGCTGCAATCCCTCGAGCTGGGCGCGCGATGCCAAGACGCTGGTGGAGGCGGGGTTCCGGCTCGAGAAGCTGCGCCCCGTGGGGCAGTTTCGCTGGTCCACCCATGTCGAGCTGACCAGCCTGTTCAGCCGCTAGAGCGTGGTGGCTCCGGATCGACCCGGCCTGCTCCTCCCCCTTGGGGGGGAGGCCGGGTGGGCGCGTGCAATACCGATCGGGCAGACGCGCATCTGAGGTGCGCTCCCCACCTCGACCCTCCTCAAGGGGCGGGGGAGATGGCATTTGATGTCAGCCGAACTAGCCTCTCAGCGCTCCGAGCACCTGATCGCGCAGCCATTGTCGCGCATGCGGCTCGACATAGGCATGGCCCGCGCGTGGGCAGCTTGCGATCCGCGGGTCGTCGCCCCAGTTTTCGGCGAAGGCCTGCGCCGTACGATCGGCCTCGGCGAGCAGGATCCGCACCGGTCCGTCGAAAGTCTCGAGCCCGGTGCGCATCTCGGCGGCGAGCGAAGTGGGCGCGGGTTTCGGCTTCGCGGCTTTGGCGATCCCGCGCAGGAGCTTGCGCAGATCGACCTCGCCCGAAACCAGCCGAGCCACTTCGCGCGGGTTTTTGAGCTTGGCCAGATAGCGCGCGCGGATTGCGGAAGCCGGCGGCGTGACATCCGCACCCGCTTCTTCGCCCGTCTCCACGCCCGCTTCGTCGATCGTCCAGGGATTGCTCAGCACCAGCGCATCGCAGCGCGCGCCGCCGGCGAGCATCAGCGCGGACGCGGCATCGCAATTGCCCATGCCGACCACCCGGCCGAGCTGCGGGGCCAGGGCGCGAAAGGCGGCGAGCGCGGCGGCGATATCGTCGGCCTCGTGGCGGAAGCCGCGGTTGGCGCCCTCGCTGTCGCCGGTGCCGCGGCGGTCGAAGCGGAACACGGGGAAGCCCGCGCGCGCGATCTGTGCGGCGAAGCGCGCCTGCCCGGCGAAGGCGCCGCTGCGGATTTCGTTGCCGCCGTTCACCAGCAGCAGGCCAGCGGTCCCCGGCGCGGTGTCGAGGGTGCCTGCCAGCGTCGCGCCCTGGCAGTTGAAGGTGAGCGCCAGCCGGCTCACGAGGCGAGCATCCCGTTTGCGACGATGCGAGCGAGAGCCTCGGCCTGCTCCGGGTCTTCGCCGGGTTCGGCGCGCAGCCATAGCGGCGAGCCGCCCAGCTCGACCTGATCGACGATGCGGACCTGCGGCCCGATCGTCCACTCGGCGGCTTCGAATTCTCGGATCATAGCCGCGCCCAACTGCCAGCCGGCGAGTTCGAGCCCTTCCTCGCGGCCCTGCGCCAGTAACGTCTCGACCTTCTCCTCGCGACCCGCCTCGCGCGCGGCGATGGTCCGGGCGCGCAGCATTGCGCGCAGCAGCGGTTTACCTCCCGCGGGCGCGTAGAAGAAGGCGGCGGTATCCCGCGGCGCCAGCAGCGCGCCGCCGCGGATGGCGAGGATGTGGGTGCAGCGAAAATGGGCGAAGGCCTCGCGAGCCGCTTCGCGCCACGAGCTCACCGCCTGGTTATCGAGCGAGGCCAGGCTTTCGTTGCAGCCGGGCAGGTCGGGAAGGAAGCTGTCGATCCCCCCAGCATCTCCTGCCGCATCGAGTTTGCGCATCGTTTCGACGATTTGGCGGCGGGTCTTGTTATGTTCGTCGAACAGCGGCGGCAGCACCAGCAGGCGGCGATCGCGCGAGCTATCGAACCGCAGGACGATTTCCTCGGCGCGTTTCCCGTCGGGGAGGGGCGCGCTCCAGGAATCGTAGATCGCCAAGCTCAGCCCCTTACCGATTTGGCCCCGACCGATTTGGCCCCGACCGATTTGGCCTCGGCGAAGGCGAGCAGGCCGCCATAGGTCTCGAGCATTTCGCCATCGACATCCTCGTCCTCGATGACGATGTCGAGCCGGTCTTCCATCTCGGTCAGCAGCCCCGCCACCGCCATGGAATCGAGCTCGGGCAGATGGCCGAACAGACCCGTGTCGGCATCGAAATCCTCGACCT
>JAHJPT010000136.1 GCA_018819685.1 Alphaproteobacteria bacterium | reverse complement strand
GTCGGACAGCCATAAAGCCCCGCACCCGCCGGGAATGACGGTTTCAGGCGCGGCTGGCCCTTCTTGCCCTCGAGGCTTTCGATCATCGCGGTTTCTTCGCCGCAGATATAGGCGCCTGCGCCGCGATGCATGAAGACGTCGAAATCATAGCCGGATTTCGCCGCGTTCTTGCCCAGCAGACCGGCATCATAAGCTTCGTCGATCGCCGCCTGCAGCGTTTCGGCCTCGCGGATGTATTCGCCGCGGATGTAGATATAGGCGGCGCGCGCACGCATCGCGAAGCCCGCGACCAGCGCGCCCTCGATCAGCTTGTGCGGATCGTGGCGCAGGATCTCGCGATCCTTGCACGAACCGGGCTCGGATTCATCGGCGTTGATGACCAGGAAGCTCGGGCGGCCGTCCTTCGATTCCTTGGGCATGAGGGACCATTTGAGCCCGGTCGGGAAACCCGCCCCGCCCCGGCCGCGTAAGCCGCTGGCCTTCATCTCGTCGATGATCGAATCCTGCCCGCGCGCGATCAGCGCCTTGGTGTCGTCCCAATCGCCGCGCTGCTGCGCCGCCTTCAGCCCCCAATCCTGGAAGCCGTAGAGATTGGTGAAGATGCGGTCCTTATCGGCGAGCATCAGAGGACTCCCCCGAACACCACGAAGGCGGCGATGGCGAGGATCACCAGCAGCGCGAGAGTCTTGGCGAGGCCCGCGAGGACTTTCCAGGCGATGATGACCGCGACGACCGCGATGATGATGGTGACGATATCCATTACCACTCGCTCCGGTAGTCGTGATTGGCGTCGACCATTTCCTTGAGCGTCGACGGTCCGCCGCTTGGCTCGCTGGTGTGGCGACCGGGCTCTTGCGTTCCCGCCGTGGGCCTTTCGCCCGCAGCTAGAGCATCGAGGACCGCGTCGAGCCGTTCGGGCGTGAGGTCCTCGAAATTGTCGTCGTTGATCTGGACCATCGGCGCGGTGGCGCAATTGCCCATGCATTCGACTTCGGTCAGCGTCCACAACCCGTCTTCGGACACATGCCCCTTGACCATGCCGCGCGCCGCGCAGGTTTCGAACAGCGCGTCCGAACCGCGTAGCATGCACGGCGTCGTGCCGCAGACCTGGACGTGGTATTTCCCGACCGGAACGAGATTGTACATGAAATAGAAAGTCGCCACCTCGAGCACCCGGATCGCGGGCATGCCGAGATAGGTGGCGACATATTCGATCACCGGGATCGGCAGCCAGCCTTGCGTGTCGGTTTCCTCGCCGACCTGCCGCTGGGCGAGATCGAGCAGCGGCATCACCGCAGATTTCTGCCGACCTTCGGGATAGCACGCGATCGCCTTGTCGGCCTTCGCTTTATATTCGCTCGAAAACTCGAACGAACCCCAGCGGGCACGCAGTTCGGGGGTATCGGGAGCGGGAGAGCGGTCAGCCATTGATCAACCTGCGTTCGACATAACGGCCGATATAGAGGCCGATGACGGCGGCAAAGGCCGTCGAGAGAATTTCCTTGAGCGGTGCCTCGCCGTGGAAGGCCGCCAGATAGGCCGCCACGGCCGAAGCGAAGGCGGCGAAGGCGAGAACGAAGATACCGATTTCGCGCAGGATCACCGGTCGCACTCCCCGAATACCACGTCGATCGCGCCGAGGATGGCGGTCGCGTCGGGCAGCATGTGCCCCTTGGCCATGAAGTCCATCGCCTGAAGATGGCTGAAGGCGGTCGGGCGGATCTTGCAGCGGTACGGCTTGTTGCTGCCGTCGCTGACCAGATAGACGCCGAACTCGCCCTTGGGGCTTTCGGTCGCGACATAGACCTCGCCCGCGGGAACGTGGAAGCCCTCGGTGTAGAGCTTGAAGTGGTGGATCAGCGCTTCCATCGACTGCTTCATCTCGCCGCGCTTGGGCGGCGAGACCTTGCGATCGTCGCTCGCCACTGGTCCTTCGGGCATCTCGGCGAGGCACTGCTTGATGATCTTCGCGCTCTCGTAGACTTCTTTGACGCGGACCATGAAGCGGTCGTAGCAATCCGAATTGGTGCCCACGGGGATGTCGAATTCCATCCGCTCGTAGACGTCGTAGGGCTGCGACTTGCGC
>JAHJPT010000135.1 GCA_018819685.1 Alphaproteobacteria bacterium | reverse complement strand
TCGCACAGCACCAGCCGGCCTTCGGCATCGGTGTTGAGGATTTCGATCGTCTGCCCCGACATCGAGGTCACGACATCGCCCGGACGCTGCGCCGCGCCATCGGGCATGTTCTCGACCAGTCCGACCGCGCCGATGACATTGGCCTTGGCCTGGCGCTTGACCAGCGCGAGCATCCCGCCCGCAACCGCGCCGCCGCCGCCCATGTCCCATTTCATGTCTTCCATGCCAGGACCCGGCTTGATCGAGATTCCGCCGGTATCGAAGGTCACGCCCTTGCCGACGAAGGCCACCGGCGCTTCGCCCTGTTCGCCGCCGTTCCAGCGGATCGCGAGGATGCGCGATTCGCGCATCGAGCCCTGGCCGACGCCGAGCAGAGCGCCCATGCCCAGATCGTGCATCTGCGTCTCGTCGAGGACGATCAGCTCCGCCCCGGTGCCTTCGAAGCGTTGCTGGCAGCGTTCGACGAAGCTTTCGGGATAGATCACATTGGCGGGCTCGGTGACCAGTTCGCGGGTGAACTCGACCCCCTCGGCAACCGGCTCCACTGCCTTCCACGCCGCTTCGCCGCCGTCGGGAGCGTTGAACACCACCACCTTCTTGAGCGTGATCTTCTGCTCGTCCTTGAGCTTGGTGCGGTAGACGTCGTAGCGCCAATTGCGCAGCCGCAGCCCGAGCAGCAGATGCGCCAGCTCCTGCACCTTGAGGTTGCCACCGTCGACGCCGATCGTCTCGGCCCCGGCGGACTGGAACTTCGCCGCCAGAGCCGCGCCGGCGCGCTCGAGATTTGCGGAGCGCTTGGCATCGCCCGGATCGCCCGCGCCGACCACGGCGAGCCGGATCACCGCGCCGCCACGCTCGACGAAACCGTCGAACAGCTGGCCGGTGCGACCCTTGAAGCGCGCCGCCTGGGCGCCTTCCGTCATGGAATGTTCGAGGCCGTCGGGAAGCTTGCCCTTGTCGGCGGTTTGGGCGATGAGCCGCAGCCCTTCAGGACGGGACTGGCTAAATTCGATGTTCATGGGATCTCCCGGAATTCTGGATCGGGACGCTGCGGCTCCGGGCCGCGACGCCCCCTTTCGGATGGCGATTGCGATTAGGCCGACGCAATGCGATAGGCAAGGCATGCCCTCGCCCCGCCGCCGTGCGACCCGTTCCTGCTCGCTTCAGGCCCGCTCGCTTGGGGCCGGCTCGTCTTGGGCGCGTCTGGCGGCATCGGCCTGCGCGCTCGCCTTCGTGCTCGCCCCTGCCCAATTGGCGGCGCAGGAAGGCGCGGCCGCCGGAATGGCCACCGCGCAGGAGCCGGTGGATCTGCCCGACGCGGCCGACCCGGTTTTCACAGGTGAGCAGAACGAGGGCCTGCCCCAGGCGATCGCACCCGTCCCCGGAGCCGAACCGATCCCGAGCGAAGCGGACGATGGTCGCACGATCCACTTCGAGGCCCAGACGCTCAGCTACGACGAGCCCAGCGATACCGTCACCGCGGCGGGCAATGTGGTGCTGCGCAGCGGCGACCGTTCGGTGCGCGCCGATCGCGTCACCTGGAACCGGCAGAGCGGCGAGATTCTCGCCGCCGGTCGGGTCCGCTTCGTCGACGAGAACGGCAATCAACTCTATTCCGACACGGTCACGCTGACCGACGAATTCGAGACCGGGGCGATGGAGGATCTGCTGCTGGCGCTGCGGCAGGGAGGGCGGCTGGCGGCGCAATCCGGCCTGCGCGAGGCGGATGGCACGATCACGCTCTCGCGGGCGGCCTACAGCGCCTGCGCGGTGACGACGCCGGAAGGATGCGACAAATCGCCCAGCTGGCGGATCACCGCCGAACGGGTCAGCTACGATCCGCAGAACAGCGAAGTGCGGTTCCGCAACGCCTATCTCGAACTGTTCGGCGCGCGAATCCTGCCGCTGCCGGGACTGGCGATCCGCACCGACGGGGGCGCGGTGGCCGGGTTCCTGGTCCCCGACCTGCGGATCTCGGAAAGCAATGGGGTAGAGGTCAGCGGCAGCTACTACTGGCGGCTGGCACCCAACAAGGACCTGACCGCCAGCGCCTATCTGTTCACCGGAGCGCCGCCGATGGTGAGCGGGCAATACCGCCAGCTCGCCGACGAGGGCGCGTTCCAGATCACCGGCTACGCCACCCACAGCAGCCGCATCTCCAGCTTCACCGGCGCGCCGACCACCGAGCGGGATCCGCGCGGCTATCTGTTCGCCAATGGCAAGTTCCAGTTCACCCCGCATTGGAGCCTGACCGGATCGGTGCGGGTGGCGAGCGACCGCACCTTCCTGCGACGCTACGACATCAGCCGCGACGACCGGCTGCGCTCGATGGTCGAACTCGAACGGATCGACCGCGATTCCTACCTTTCGATCGCCGGCTGGGCAGTGCAAACGCTGCGGCTGGGCGCCGATCAGGGACAGGTGCCGCTGGCGCTGCCGGCGATCGACTACCGCAAGCGGCTCACCGATCCGCTGCTGGGCGGCCAGGTCGAACTGCAGGCGAACAGCCTCGCGATCCTGCGCCGCGATGGGCAGGACACGCAGCGCGCCTTCGCCCGCGCGCGCTGGGATCTGCGGCGGATCACCGGGCTCGGCCAGGTGGTCCAGCTGACCGGTATGCTGCGCGGCGACGTCTATCATTCGGACGAAAATCTGCTCACCCCAACCCCCCTCTACCGCGGCGAGCCAGGCTGGCAGGGGCGCGGGATCGCGCTGGCGGCGGTCGATCTGCAATGGCCACTGATCGGGCCGCTGGCGGGCGGCGAACAGGTGTTCACCCCGCGCCTGCAACTGGTCGCGACCCCGCCGATCCGCAATCTCGCGATCCCCAACGAGGATGCCCGCGCGATCGATCTGGAGGATTCCAACCTCTTCGCGCTCAACCGCTTTCCCGGCTACGACCGGATCGAGGACGGGGTGCGGCTGACCTATGGTTTCGACTGGCAGCTGCGGCGGCCCGGGCTCGAGGTCAAATCGACGCTTGGCCAGTCCTACTCCCTCGACCGCGATCCCGGTATCCTGATCGACGGCACCGGCTTGTCGGAGCGGGTTTCGGACGTGGTCGGGCGAACCGAGGTGCGGTTTCGCGACTTCGTCAAATTCACCCACCGCTTCCGGCTCGACAAGGATAGCCTGGCGATCCGCCGCAACGAGATCGACGCCACCGTCGGCTCCGCGCGGACCTATGCCGAAATCGGCTATCTGCGGCTCAATCGCGATATCACCGAGGTCGAGGATCTGCAGGACCGCGAGGAATTGCGCGCGGCGGTGCGCGTGGCCTTCCTCGACTATTGGTCGGTGTTCGGCTCGGGCGTGTTCAACCTTACCGATCGGTTCGAGGACCCGACGCTGGATTCCGACGGTTTCGAGGCGATCCGCACCAGATTGGGCATCGCCTATCAGGACGACTGTATCGAGATGGGGCTGACCTGGCGGCGCGACTATGTCAGCAGCGGCGATGCCGAACGCGGCGATACCTTCCAGCTCTACTTCAGCCTGCGCAATCTGGGTTTCCGCTGAAAGCCTCGGCACCGCGCCGGGGCCTGCGCCGCGACGCCGTGCGCGGCCCCGTTGGCAGCGCGCCGCAAACGCGCTATCCGGCGCGCCAATCAGCTACGGTTCAGCCTGCGATTGGCAGGGACCACAGCCATATCCGGGCGTTGGCAAACGACGCCGCATTGGGACGATAACCACGTGATGCGCAAAACGCTTTCCAATCTGGTCTCCACTCTCGCGCTGGCCGGGCTCGTCGCGGCGCCGACCGCCGCTTCGGCGCAGGCTTCCGCGTCCACCGCGAATGCGCTCGACCTGCCCGAGAACATCACCATCGTCGGGCCGCAGACGCCCAATCTGCGCACCGCGACCGCGGTGGTGAACGGAGCGGTGATCACCGGGACCGACATCGATCACCGGGTCGCGCTGGTCACCGCGGCGAGCGAGAACGAGATCGGCGGCGAAGAGCTGCAACGCCTGCGGATGCAGGTGCTGCGCAATCTGATCGACGAGACGCTGCAGATCCAGGAAGCCGAGGCGCAGGAAATCGCCATCGCGCCCGAGGAGATCAACCAGACCTATGCGCGGCTCGCGCAGCAGAATTTCGGTCAGAACACCGGAGCGATGGATGCCTATCTGATCGGCATCGGCTCCTCGCCGGTCTCGCTCAAGCGCCAGATCCAGGGCGAACTCGCCTGGCAGCGGCTGCTGCGCCGCAATGTGGCGCCGTTCGTCAATGTCTCCGAAGAGGAGGTGAACGAGCTGCTCCAACGGCTCGAGGCGTCGCGCGGAACCGAAGAACATCGGCTGGGCGAAATCTTCCTTTCGGCAACCCCCGAGAGCCGGGCCGCGGTCGAGCAGAACGCCGCGCGGATCATCGAGCAGATCCGTCAGGGCGGCAGCTTCGTCGGCTATGCACGGCAGTTTTCCGAAGCCTCCACCGCTGCGGTCGGCGGCGATCTGGGCTGGGTGCGGCTGGCGCAATTGCCCGCCGAACTCGCTACCGTGGCGCGCGAGATGCAGCCCGGTCAGCTGGTCGGCCCGGTTCCCGTCCCCGGGGGCTTCTCGATCCTCTATCTGATCGACAAGCGCCAGGTTCTGACAGCGGATCCGCGCGATGCGCTGCTCAGCCTCAAGCAGATCTCGATCGGCTTCGAACCGGGCACCACCGAAGCGCAGGCTACCGCCCGTGCCGGCGAATTCGCGCAGGCGATGCAGTCGATCCGCGGCTGCGGCGATGCCGAGAACGCCGCCGGCGCGATCGGCGCCACGGTGGTCACCAACGACCAGATCCGCGCACGCTCGCTTCCCGAATCGCTCCAGAATGCGGTGCTGCAGTTGCAGATCGGCCAGACCACCCCGCCCTTCGGCTCGGTGGAAGACGGCATCCGCGTGCTGATGCTGTGCGGCCGCGACGATCCGGAGGCCGAAGCGGGTCCCGACTTCGACCAGCTGATGGGCCAGATCGAGGACGAACGCGTCAACAAGCGCGCCCAGCGCTATCTGCGCGATCTGCGCAACGACGCCTATATCGTCTACAATTGAGATCGAAGGGTGAGCGGATCGCACCCGCCCGGTGAGATCCCGCCGCTCGCGCTCTCGCTGGGCGATCCGGCCGGGATCGGTCCCGAACTGATCGCCGAGGCGTGGTTCCAGCGCCGCTCGTTGGGGCTGGCGCCGTTCGTGGTTGTCGGCGGGGCGAACATCGTCACAAGCGCGGCGCGCAGCCGTGGTCTGGAAGTGCCGATCGTCGCAGTCGAGACCATGGCTGCGGTCGATGCGGCATTGTTCGACCGCGGCCTGCCGGTGTTGTCCTCGCGAGATGGCGTCTATGCGCCCGGCAAGCCCGACGCCGGAGGGGCGCAACTGGCGCTCCACTCGCTGACCGAAGCCTGCCGCGCGGTGCGCGAGGGCGAGGCCTCGGCGCTGGTGACGCTGCCGGTTGCCAAATCGCAATTGGCGCTCGCTGGCTTCGGCCATCCCGGGCAGACCGAGTTCCTGGCGCAGCAATGCGGCGTCTCCGAACGCGATGCGGTGATGATGCTGGCCGGGCCGAGCCTGCGCGCGGTGCCGCTCACGGTCCACTGTCCGCTGGCGGAGGTTCCCCAGCGGCTGACAGTGGACCTCATCATCCACAAGGCGCAGATAGTCGCGCGGGCGCTGCGCGAGGATTTCGGCATCGAGCACCCGCGCCTCGCGCTGGCGGGGCTCAACCCGCATGCGGGCGAGGACGGACGGATGGGGAGCGAAGAGGCTCGCATCATCGCCCCCGCCGTGACCGCGCTGCGCGAGCAAGGGATCGAGGCCACCGGACCGCATCCCGGCGACGCCCTGTTCACCCGCCGCGCGCGCGCGACCTACGATGTCGCGCTGGCGATGTATCACGACCAGGCGCTGATCCCGCTCAAGGCGCTCGATTTCGACGAGGGGGTGAATGTGACGCTCGGACTGCCGATCGTGCGGACCAGCCCCGATCACGGCACCGCGTTCGCAATCGCGGGCGAAGGCATCGCCGATCCGGGTGCGACCTTCGCTGCTTTGCGGATGGCCACCGAATGCGCGACCCGGCGCACGCGGCGCGAGCCCTGAGCTCTGCATCGGTCATTGCGGGCCCCCTCAGGGGGCACGGCAATCCACCCCTAGCGGCGAGCCACGTCCCTCTTGCTAGGGATTGCTTCGCTTCGCCCGCGATGACGAGCTAAGGGGGTGCGATATGCATCCAGACCTTCCTCCCTTGCGCGAAGTGATCGCTCGCCACGGGCTCAGCGCCTCCAAGGCGCTCGGCCAGAACTTCCTGTTCGACGAGCATCTGCTCGACCGGATCGCTGCCGTTCCGGGCGAGCTGCAGGACCTTGCGGTGCTCGAGATCGGCCCCGGACCCGGCGGGCTGACGCGCGCGCTGCTGCGCGCCGGGGCGCGGGTCACCGCGATCGAGATGGATCGCCGCTGCCTTCCCGCGCTCGGCGAATTGCAAGACGCCTTCCCCGACCGGCTGACGGTGATCGAAGGCGATGCGCTGAAGCTCGACCACGATGAGATCATGGGCGAACCCTATGCGGTTGTCGCCAACCTGCCCTATAACGTCGGCACCGCGCTGTTCGTCCGATGGCTGGGCGGGCAGCACTGGCCGCCGCGCTGGACCTCGCTGACGCTGATGTTCCAGCAGGAGGTCGCGCAGCGCATCGTCGCCACGCCCGACAGCAAGGCCTATGGCCGGCTCGCCGTTCTCGCGCAGTGGCGCACCAGCGCGCGTCTCGCGATGAAGGTCCACCGCAGCGCCTTCACCCCGCCCCCCAAGGTGATGAGTGCAATCGTCCATGTCGAGCCCGCTGCGATGCCTTCGGGCGTGAGCGCGCGCCAACTCGAGCGGCTGACCGAGGCGGCTTTCGGCCAGCGTCGGAAGATGCTGCGCCAGAGCCTGAAGGGCGTGCCCGGTGCGCTCGGCGCGCTCGAAGCCATGGGGATCGACCCGCAGCGCCGTGCGGAAACGCTGGCGGTGGAGGATTTCGTCGGGATCGCGCGCCTGCTGGGCTGACGGGAAGACGCGCCGGCTCCGGTCTCAGCTGCCCGTAGACTGGTCGTCCGGCATTTGTGGATAGCGCGGGGTGAAATCACCGACCGAGGTCAGCATCTCCCAATCGATCACCTCGATCATGCGGCGGTTGCGCGAGATCAGTTCATCGTTCTCGAGTTCTTTCAGCACCCGGCTGACATGCATCGGAGTTACCCCGATGATGTCCGAAATCTGTTCCTGCGTCAGCGGGAGGACGAAATCATGCCCCTCGGCACCTTGTGAATGCGACAGCCGAACGGAGAGTTCGCACAGCAGATAGGCAATCTTGGTGCGCGAGTCCCGCCTGCCCAGATTGGCCATCCACTCGCGCGATATCGAAGCGTTCAACGCCGTTTCGCGGAACAATGCCTTGCCGATGGCGGGATGTTCGAAAATCACCTCCATCAGGTCTTCGCAAAGAAACCGAGACATCGTGCATTCGGAAATCGCCTGCACGTTGAAGTCGATCGACGGCAGGAACAATCCGTCGAAATCCAGCAATTCACCGGCGAAGAAAACGCCGACGATCTGGCGCCCACCGTTACCCACGATCTTGTGGCTCGCGGCGACGCCAGAGGTGAGCAAAGAGCAGGTGGTGGGACTGGTTCCGTCGCGGACCGAAAAATCTCCTGGCGCCACAACCCGTGCTACGCTCTCGAGCGCCTTCAGCCTGGCGATATCACCTTCTTCGAGTTCGGAATGCCTTCTTAGCCGGTCGATGAATTTCTGAAGCGACACGCAGATTTCCCTCAGGCCGAACCGTTGCGATTCTGCGGCGAACTCACACCTGCCAGTGGTAAGATAGCTTCGGCCATATATCTCACGTTAATGACCCCGTTTATATACATAGATTTAGTTATCAAAATGAGCGATGGGGCGGGAAGGCGCGCGGATCAAAGATAAGTCTCTGCTGCAGAGGCGTATTATAGAGGGCAGAACGAGAAACAAGATTATTGCTGCGCAGACTGCGCCGACAACAGATCGGATGATTGTGAGCAGCGAGACTTTGCATTTCGACTGGACCCGCTCGTTGCGTCGAACCCGCGCTAGCGGAGCGCCGTTCCTTTTGACGACACCCGCGATCCGAAAAGCACGAAATTGATCTATTATGACAACCTATCGCAATTCACGGAGCGAAGCGTTTTGAAACACGGATCTCGCGAGGAAACCCTGCGCGGAGAACTCGCATCTTCCTTTGAGAATGTCGCCGATCGGGTCCGTGCCTCGCTCGACCGGATCGTAACCCATTGTGCAGATGAGTTCGCGTGTCGCATCTCCCTGGTTTCGCTGGTCAAATCGACCGAGCAGAGATTCCTCGCAGGTGTGGGTATGGAAATCGACAGCGCGCCTCTCGCTGCCTCGTTCTGCGCCCATGTGGTAAATACGCAGCAGCCGCTGGTCGTCGGCAACGCCCGCGACGACGCCCGTTTCCGCGAGAATCAATGTGTGGTCGGAGAACCGCATATCAGCTCCTACATGGGCTACCCGCTCCGACATTCGCGTGGAGCCTTCGTGGGTGCGCTGTGCGTGATCGACAGCCGTCCGGACCGCTTCGCGCCTGATAATCTTCCTCGTCTCGAAATCTTTGCGCGCGTCGTCGAAGACATCCTCGAACTCCACACCATTCATCTCGAAGGGCAGAAACTGACCAGGGAGGTGCATGATCAGAATCATCGCCTGCTCACCTCGAACCGGATCCTGCGACAGGCCGAGGCTGTCGCCAGGATGGGGGCCTGGGAGTTGGACATCGAAGCCGACCAGATGAAATGGTCCGAGGGGACCCAGGCCGTCTTCGAAAGCTCGCGAACCGGGGGCGGAACTCTCAAGGCCTCGATGAAGGGCTACGAGCCTGCTGACCGGCGCGAAATCGAGGAGCGCTGCGAGAAAGCGATCGAATCGGGAACACCATTCGATATCGAAACCGACCTGTTGCTCGGCGAGGGGAAGCGGAAGCGAGTCAGACTTGCCGCCGAACGGGTCGAGGCCGATGGCATGCACCCGGCACGGCTGGTCGGGGTAGTGCAGGATGTAACCGAATCCTACCGCGCGCGCATGGCGCTCCACCATGCCGCCGAGCACGACAGTCTGACCGGACTGTACAATCGCTTCGCCTTCGACCGGACGCTGCAGCAACGGCTGTCGGAAGCGAACGGAACCGGCGAAGAGGTCGCAGTCCTGCTGATCGATCTCGACGGGTTCAAGGACGTGAACGACGTCGTCGGCCATATCGTTGGCGACATCATCCTCAAGGAGGTCGGCGAGCACCTCGCCAAGGCTACGCCCGAAGGCGGCTTAGCAGCGCGCTGGGGTGGCGACGAATTCGCCGTGGTTCTTCCGCCCCAGACCGGGAGCGAGCAGGCAAGGGCGATCGGTAAACAGCTGCTGGAGCAATTGCGGTACCAATCCGACATTTCGGGCCATCTCATCGAAATGGGCGCCACAGCAGGCCTGGCGATCGGGACGAGCGGAACCAGCGTCAAGGAACTCGTCCGCCGCGCCGATACCGCACTCTATCACGGCAAGAAGCGCGATCCGGGTAAGGTCCATGTCTACGAGGCCGGTCTCGAACAGGGCAATGTGGCGCGCCAATACGCGTTGAACGAAGTGCGCACGGCAATCCGCGAGGATCGCATCTTTCCCGCCTACCAACCCGTAGTGGAACTGCGCACCGGGCGGCTGGTCGGGTTCGAGGCCTTGATGCGAATTACCAGCTGCATGGGTCGTCGGATCACCGCAACCGAAGTCTTCCCCGCGCTCATCGACCCGTTCCTGTCGCGCGAGGTCAGCACCTGCATGATCGAGCAGGTCGCCAACGAATTCGTCGCGCTCAAGCGCTCCGAACCGGCGCTCGAATTCGTCAGCATCAACGCCAGCGAAGCCGATCTGCTGGCCAGCGGCTTTGCCGCCCAGCTAATGGCACAAATGCGCGAGAAGCGGATCGACCTGTCGCGGATCACGCTGGAAGTGACCGAGACCATGCTGCTGGTCGACAACGCCCAGGCGGTGCGGCGGGTCCTCACCGAGCTGCGCGACAACGGCGTCAGCATCG
>JAHJPT010000134.1 GCA_018819685.1 Alphaproteobacteria bacterium | reverse complement strand
GCCGAGATGGTCCAGATGGGCATTCTCGATCCCAGCTTCGCGGTGCTCGACGAGACCGACAGCGGGCTCGACATCGATTCGCTGCGCGTGGTCGGCGACGGGATCAACGCGATCATGCGCCAGCCCGAAAAGGGCGTGCTGCTGATCACGCACTACCAGCGCCTGCTCCAGGTGGTGCAACCCGATTACGTCCACATCCTCAGCCAGGGCCGGATCGTGAAGACCGGCAGCGCCGATCTCGCGCACCAGCTCGAGGCCGAGGGCTACGACCGGGTGATGGCCGCATGAGCGAAGTCGCGACCCGCCCCACCCGCCCCAATCTACCCACCCGGAGAGACGAGGGCTGGCGCTATTCGGCGGTCGAGGCGCTCGAGGGCGTCGATCTGGATGTCTGGCGCGAGATCGACATCGCGCCGGGCGAGACCTGGCGCGAGTGTCTGATCATCGAGGACGGTGCCGACATCGCTCCGACCGAACTGCGCCGCTTGCGGATCACGGTCGGCGAAGGCGCGCGCTGCGAGATCTTCGCCATCGCCGCCTCGGCCGAATTCGCGCGGATCGAAATCGAAGTCCGCATGGGACGCGGTGCGCATTTCGAGATGGGCGGGATCACCGTGGGCGGGCGCGACACGGTGCGCGAATTCGTCACCCGCGTGGTCCATGCCGAGCCCGAGGCGACCAGCAACCAGACCGTCCGCTCGGTCCACTGGGGCAAGGGCACGGGCAATTTCCTCGGCAGCATCGATGTCGTGCGCGATGCGCAAAAGACCGATGCGGCGCAGGATTTCAAGGGCCTGCTGCTCGACCGCGGCGCCAGCGTCAACGCCGTGCCGCAGCTCGAGATCTTCGCCGACGACGTCAAATGCGCGCATGGCGCTACCGTGGGCCAGCTCGACGAGACCGCACGCTATTACATGGCCGCGCGCGGCCTCCCGCCAGAACTGTCGCGGCGGCTGCTGGTCCAGGCCTTCGTCGGCGATGCGCTGGTCGGGCTGGCCGACGACGACGACGCGCGCGAGCGGCTGATGCGGGTCGCGCTCGACAAGCTGGACAAGCACCTGTGAGGCAGGCTGCGCCTCTCCATATCGCCAGTGCCGGACTGGGGCTGAAGGCCGATTTCCCCGGCATGGTCACTGCCGACGGCAAGCCCTGGCACTATCTCGACACCGCCGCCACCGCGCAGAAACCGCAGGCCGTGCTCGACGCCATGAACAATGCGCTGGGCCGGGACTACGCCACCGTCCATCGCGGCGTGTATGGCCGCAGCGCGCAGATGACGCTGGGCTACGAGGCCGCACGTCGGAAGGTCGCGGAGTTCATGCGCGCCGCAAGCGAGAACGAGATCGTCTTCGTGCGCGGCGCGACCGAAGGCATCAACCTGGTCGCCAAAAGCTGGGGCATGGCGCACTTGCAGGAGGGTGACCGGATCATGCTCTCGCAATTGGAGCATCATTCCAACATCGTGCCCTGGCAGATGGTCGCCGAACGCACCGGTTCCGTCATCGACGTCTGCCCGCTGACCGAGGACGGACGGATCGATTGCGACGCGCTCGAGACCATGCTGACGCCGCGCCACAAACTGGTTGCGTTGGCGCATTTCTCCAACGTGCTGGGCTCTGTGCTCGACGCCCGCCGCGCCGCCGATCTGGCGCATGGCGTGGGCGCGAAGCTGCTGATCGACGGCTGCCAGGCCGCGCCGCGCATGGCGCTCGACATGGCCGCGCTCGATTGTGATTTCTACGTGTTTTCGGGGCACAAGCTCTACGGCCCCACCGGCGTCGGCGTCCTCTGGGCGCGCGAGAGCCTGCTCGAGGCGATGCCCCCGTGGCAGGGTGGGGGCGCGATGATCGAACAAGTCAGTTTCGCGCGCTCGACCTATGCCCCGCCGCCGCAGCGCTTCGAGGCGGGCACGCCGATGATTGCCGAGGCGATCGCGCTGGCCGCGGCGATCGATTATGTCGCGCAATTCGCTCCGGAGCGCCTGTTCGACCATGAATCCGCGCTTGCCCGCCAGACCCGCGACATGCTGCGCGGCTTCAATTCGGTGCGATTGTTCGGCCCCGAGGATTCGGCGGGAATCGTCTCCTTCGCGATCGAGGGGGTTCACCCGCACGATCTGGGCACCATATTGGACGAGGAAGACGTCGCGATCCGCGCCGGGCATCATTGCGCGCAGCCGCTGATGGAACACCTCGGGGTCCCGGCCACCGCGCGCGCCAGCTTCGGCCTCTATTCGGACGAAGCCGATATCGCCGCGCTGGCCCGCGGGATCGAACGCACGCTCAAGATTTTCGCCTAGGAAAGATGGTATGAACAAGCCCAGCGACGACCAGGATTTCATCGCCGCCCCCGCCCCCAACGAGCAGGTGCTGCAAAAGCCGCCGCGCGCCCGGGTCGAGGATGCGGTGGATCCCGATGCGGATCCAACGGCCGAAGCGCCGCGCCAGACGCTC